>DASSPL010000498.1:0-2570 GCA_035699685.1 Burkholderiales bacterium
AGATCTACATCAAGCGCGAGGACTGCAACCACACCGGCGCGCACAAGATCAACAACACCATCGGCCAGGCGCTGCTCGCCCGCAACATGGGCAAGAAGCGCGTGATCGCCGAGACCGGCGCCGGCATGCACGGCGTCGCCAGCGCGACCGTCGCGGCGCGCTACGGCATGGAGTGCGTCGTGTACATGGGAGTGGAGGACGTTCGCCGGCAGTCGGCGAACGTGCACCGCATGGGCGTGCTCGGCGCGAAGGTCGTCCCGGTCGAGTCGGGATCGAAAACCCTCAAGGACGCGCTCAACGAAGCGATGCGCGACTGGGTCACCAACGTCGACAGCACGTTCTACATCATCGGCACGGTCGCCGGGCCGCATCCCTATCCGATGATGGTGCGCGACTTCCAGGCGGTGATCGGCGAGGAAAGCATCGTGCAGATGCACGAGCTCGCCGGGCGCCAGCCCGACGCGGTCATCGCCTGCGTCGGCGGCGGTTCCAATGCCATGGGCATCTTCTACCCGTACATCCCGCACGCCAGCGTGAAACTGATCGGCGTGGAGGCGGCGGGCGAAGGCCTCGAGACCGGCAAGCACGCCGCGTCGCTGTGCGCGGGCAAACCTGGCGTGCTGCACGGCAACCGCACCTATCTGCTGCAGGACGCCAACGGCCAGATCACCGAGACGCACTCGGTGTCGGCGGGTCTCGACTATCCTGGCGTCGGCCCCGAGCACGCGTGGCTCAAGGACACGAAGCGCGCGGAGTATGTCGCCGTCACCGACGATGAGGCGCTCGCGGCGTTTCACGAGCTCTGCCGCAGCGAGGGCATCATCCCGGCGCTGGAATCGGCGCACGCCGTGGCGCAGGCGATGAAGATGGCGCCGTCCATGAAGAAGGACGCGATCCTCCTCGTCAACCTCTCCGGCCGGGGCGACAAGGACATGCACACCGTCGCCGAGCGCTCGGGGAAGAAGCTTTGATGTCGCGCATCCAGGGCCGCTTCGAGGCGCTCGCGAAAGCGAAGCGCAAGGCGCTGATTCCCTACATCACCGCCGGCGACCCGCATCCCTCGCTCACCGTGCCGCTGATGCGCGCCCTGGTCGAGGCCGGCTGCGACATCCTCGAGCTCGGCGTGCCGTTCTCCGACCCGATGGCCGACGGCCCGGTGATCCAGCGCTCCGGGGAGCGCGCGCTGAAGTTCGGCGTGGGGCTGGCCGACGTGCTGAAGATGGTCGCCGAGTTCCGCAGGACCGATAGCGCCACGCCGGTCGTGCTGATGGGCTACGCCAATCCGATCGAGGCCATGGGCGCCGAGAACTTCGTCGGCGCCGCCAAGATCGCCGGCGTCGACGGCGTGCTGGTGGTCGATTACCCGCCCGAGGAATGCGAGGCGTTCGCCGCGCTGGCGAAGAAGAACGACATCGACCCGATCTTCCTGCTCGCCCCGACCTCGACGAAGAAGCGCATCGACGACGTGGCGCGCTGCGGCAGCGGCTATCTGTACTACGTCTCGCTGCGCGGCGTGACGGGCGCCGCCAACCTGGACCTCTCCGACGTCAGCGCGAAGATCCCCGGAATCCGCGCCGCCACCCGGCTGCCCATCGGCGTGGGCTTCGGCATCCGCGACGCGGAGTCGGCGCGCAAGGTGGCCGAGACCGCCGACGCGGTCGTGATCGGCAGCCGCATCATCCAGGAGATCGAGGCCGGCGCGCCCGAGCAGGCGGCGGCCCGCGTGAAGAGCTTCCTCAAACCGATCCGGGAGGCGCTCGACCGCGCATTTCACCTATGAGCTGGCTGCAGAAGCTGCTTCCACCCAAGATCCAGCGCACGGGCACCGGCGCGAAGAAGACCGTTCCGGAGGGGCTGTGGACGAAGTGCGCGGCCTGCGACGCCGTGCTCTACAGCACCGACCTCGAGAAGAACCTCAACGTGTGCCCGAAGTGCGGCCACCACGAGCGCTTCGGCGCGCGGCCGCGGCTCGACGCGCTGCTCGACCCGGACGGCCGCTTCGAGATCGGCGCCGAGGTGCTGCCGGTCGACTCCCTCAAGTTCAAGGACCAGAAGAAATACGTCGATCGCCTGTCCGAGGCGCAGGAATCCACCGCCGAGGGCGACGCGCTGGTGGTGATGCAGGGCTCCATCAAGGCGATGGGCGTGGTGGTGGCGGCGTTCGAGTTCGACTTCATGGGCGGCTCGATGGGCTCGGTGGTCGGCGAGCGCTTCGTGCGCGGCGTGCGCGTGGCGATCGAGCAGAAGCTGCCCTTCGTCTGCATCTGCGCCTCCGGCGGCGCGCGCATGCAGGAGGGCGCGCTGTCGCTCGCGCAGATGGCGAAGACCACCGCCGCGCTCACCGACCTCGCCGAGCGCAAGCTGCCCTTCATCTCGATCCTGACCGACCCGACCATGGGCGGCGTGTCGGCGAGCTTCGCCATGATCGGC
The DNA here is from genome assembly GCA_035699685.1 of Burkholderiales bacterium. Lineage (GTDB taxonomy): Bacteria > Pseudomonadota > Gammaproteobacteria > Burkholderiales > SG8-39 > SCGC-AG-212-J23. The sequence goes on from DASSPL010000498.1 coordinate 2,431, forward strand.
GACGTGGTGATCGCCGAGCCGAAGGCGCTGATCGGCTTCGCCGGGCCGCGCGTCATCGAGCAGACCGTGCGCCAGAAGCTGCCCGAGGGCTTCCAGCGCGCCGAGTTCCTGCTCGAGAAGGGCGCGATCGACATGATCGT
>DASSPL010000499.1:0-8991 GCA_035699685.1 Burkholderiales bacterium
ACGATCATGAGCGAGAAGCGGTCGGCGAGCAGCGCGCGGTTCGGCAGCCCGGTGAGCGGGTCGAACTGCGCGAGGTAGGCGAGGCGCGCCTCGCTGTCGAGGCGGTGCAGCGCCGCCGACACCATGCTCGCCGCCGCGCCGAGGAAGCGCGTCTCGTCGGGCCCGAACGCGTCCGGCGCCTCGGAAAAGGCGCAGACGATGCCGCGCGGCCCGCCGTCCGCCGGCACCGGCACCGCGGCGAGCGCGCGGTAGCGGCGCAGCCATTCGAACGGCAGCGGCTCGCGCCACGGCGCGTTCAGCACCAGCGGCCGCGCCTCGCCCAGCACCGCCTCGAGCGGATCGCCCGGCGCGGTGCGCACCACCGCCGAGTCGGAGGGCGTCGACCCCAGCCCCTCCACGCGACGCAGGACGAGGTCGCTGCCGTTGCGCTCGAGGTAGGCGACGGCGCCGCCGCCCAGGCCCTCGAGGACGCTCTGCACCGCCTTCGCCACCAGCTCCGTGGGGTTGCGCTTGGACAACGCCGCCTGGCCGAGCTTGGAGATCTTCTTCTGGTAGCGCGCCTGCGTGGCGCGCCGCTTCTCGGCCGCGGTGCGCTCGGTGAGGTCGCGCGAGTTGACCACCAGCACGCGGCCCTGCGGCGTGTCGAGGAGGCTGCGCCGGCTCTCGACCGGGAACGTGGTGCCGTCCTTGCGGCGGTGCTCGGTGAGCACCATGTTCGTGCGCCCGGCCGCGGCGAGCAGCTCGGCGATCTCGGCCTTCAGGGTGCCGCTGGTCGCCGCCGGGCGGATGTCGCGCGCGCGCAGCTTGAGGAGCTCTTCGCGCGTGTACCCGAGCATGTTGCAGGCGGCCTGGTTGAAGTCGAGGAGCTTCCCCGCCGACAGGTCGAACAGGAACACCATGTCGGCCGACGAGTCGAGCGCCGTGCGAAAGCGCTGCAGCGCGGCCTCGCGCTCCTTGCGCTCGGTGATGTCCTCCATCACCGCGATCTCGTACTGCGGGTCGCTCGGCCCGCTGCGCACGAGGGCCACGGTCAGGTTGACCCACAGCGTCGTGCCGTCCTTGCGCTGGTAGCGCTTCTCGAGCTGCACCGAGCCGACTTCGCCGGCGCGCATCCGGGCGCGCTGCCCGTCGGTGCTGTCGCGGTCGTCGGGATGCGAGACGTCCTTGACCGAGCGGCCCAGCAGCTCGGCCTCGGTATAGCCGAGCATGTCGCACAGCTTGCGGTTGACGTCGATGAAGCGCCCGCCGAGGTCGACGTGCGCCATGCCCGAGGCGGCGAGCTCGAAGGTCTGGCGGAAGCGCCGCTCGCTCTCGGCGAGCGCCGCCTCGGCATGCTTCCTCTGCAGGAACTGGCCGATCTGCGCGCCGACCACGCGCATGGTGCGCATCAGCCGCTCGTCCGGGCGGCGCACCGTGCTGCTCGACATGGACAGCACGCCCACCGTGCGGCCCTCGAAGGTCACCGGGAAGATGAAGGCGCCGTGCACGCCCGCGTCGCGCACGCGCGTGACCCTCGAGGAGCGCGGGTCCTTGCTGACGTCGGAGCTCCACACCGGCTCGCCGGTCTGCCAGACATGGCCGATCAGCCCCTGGCCGGGCGCGATGGCGATGCCGCGGGAGCTCTCGGCGAAGCGGGCCAGCGGGCCGGAGCCGCTCGCCCAGGTTTCCTCGCAGCGCATCACGTTCGCCGCCTCGTCGAGCTGGAAGTAGCGCGCGCATTCCCAGTTCTCCGCCTCGCAGATCGCCCGCATGACGCCGCCCAGGGCGCTCGGCACGCCCTTCGCTTCGGCGAGAGAGCGCGACACGGCGTGCTCGAGCGCCACCAGCCGCTCCTCGCGCCGGCGCTCGGTCACCTCGCGGCCGACGCCGCGATAGCCGACGAAGCGGCCCTGGATGTCGTACATCGGCTCGCCGCTCACCGAGAGGAAACGCACCTCGCCGTCGGGGTCGACGCGCCCCATCTCGAAGTCGCGGAACGGCTGGCGTGCCTCGAGCGTGGCGCGGTGCGCGGCCCAGCCTTCGGCGTCCGGATGGATCGACGGCAGCTCCCAGCGGGTCTTGCCGAGGACCGGCCGGCTCGCCGGCGGATGCTTGTCGGCGTGCGTGGTGCGGGTGATGCGGTGCTCGGCGTCGGTCTCCCAGTAGAAGTCGGACGACAGCTCGATCAGGCTGCGGAAGCGGCTCTCGCTCTCGCGCATCACCTGCTCGGCCTGCTTGCGCTGCACGAACTGGCCGACCTGGCGCGCGATCACGCGCACGGCGTCCATGAGGCGCGGGTCGGGCTTGCGGGCGTTGCGCGAGGTGAGGCCGAGGATGCCGACCATGCGGCCATCCGAGTGCACCGGACAGATGAACGCGCCGCGAGCCCATCCGCGCCATGCGAGCACCGAGCGCGGGTCGTTCTGCGCGTCCTCGACCCAGAGCGGCTCGCCGCTCTGCCACACGGTGCCGAACAGCCCGACGCCGGGTCCGAGCTCGAGCTGGCGCGAGTCGGCGATGAAGCGATCGGCCTCCGGGGTGCCGGCGCTCCAGGCTTCCTGCAGCCGCATCTTGTTCGTCGCCGCGTCCAGCGTGAAATAGCGGCCGCAGTCCCAGCCTTCGGCCTCGCAGATGGCGCCCAGCACGCCGACGACCGCCGCGGAAGCGTCCTCCGCCTCGGCCAGGACGCGGTTCACCGCGTGCTCGAGCCGCAGCCGCTGCTCGGCCTGCTTCTGCTGCGTGATGTCGCGGCCGACGCCGCGGTAGCCCTTGAAGCTGCCCGCGGCATTGAACACCGGCTCGCCGCTGATCGACAGCCAGCGCGTGCCGCCGCCGGGCGCGGGACGCTGCATCTCGAAGTTGCGGAACGGCTCGTGGCGCTCGAGCAGCGCGCGGTGGCGCGCCCAGTCCGCCTCGGTCAGGTTGAGCGCCGGCTGGTCCCAGCGGCGCCGGCCGAGGTACGCGCGGGCGTCGAGGCCGGTCTTCTGGGCGAGCGGCGTCGACATGAAGGTCAGGCGGTACTCCGCGTCCTGCTCCCAGTACCAGTCGGACGAGAGGTCGGTCAGCTTGCGGAAGCGATCCTCGCTCTCCTGCAACGCCTTCTCGGTCTGCCGCTGGCTGGTGATGTCGCGCGTGATGCCGAGCACCAGCGGCTCGCCGCTCGCCTCGTCGCGCAGCGGCACGACGCGGGTCTCCATCCAGCGCCGCGCGCCCTTCAGGCCGGTGATCTCGAACACCAGGCTGCCCGCCTCGCCACGCGCGGCGCGCTCGGTGAGCCGGCGAAACGCGTCGCGGTGCTCGGGCGCGACGAGGTCGTACACGCAGTGGCCGCGCACGCGCTCGAGCGAGTCGGCCTCGATCATGTCGAGGCCCGCCGGGTTCATGTCGACCAGGCGGCCCTCGCCGTCGAGCAGCTTCACGCACTCGGGCTCGGCGTTGACCATGGCGCGCAGCCGTGCCTCGCTGCGCCGCAGGCTCTCCAGGGTGCGCGCCTGCAGCGCGGCGAGCCGCACCGGGCGGTCGAGCGAGCCGTCGGTGACCTGGCTCTTGAGGAGGAAATCGTAGGCGCCGCTGTCGAGCGCCGTCCTGCGCAGCTCGGCGCTCTCGTCCAGCGTGAGGGCGATGATCGGGTGGCTGCAGGCGCGCGTCAGGGCGGCGACGGTGTCGGCCGCCGGCGAGTCGGGCAGGTGCAGGTCGGAAATCACCAGGTCGTAGCGCACCGCGGCCAGCCGCTCGCGCGCCTGCGCCAGCGTCGATACGACATCGGTGGTGCAGCGGACGGAGGTGATCGAGCTCAGGTGGCGCTCGATCACCATGGCGGTGGTGCGCTCGTCCTCGATCAGCAGGACGCGCACTGCCCCCAGCAGCTCGCCCGGAATTCCTCCCATCACGCGAGGATACCCCCGCTTTCAGCCGCCCGGGATGATTCCTGGTTCCTGCGCCGCACAGAATCTTGCGATATCGCGCGGCAATGTAAACCATACACGCCTGGCCGCCGCGTGGCTCACGCAGTGGCGCAGCGCGTCACGCAGGCGGCGCAGCCGGAAGGGCTGGCCGAAGACGTAGGTGTGCACCGAGACGTTCATGACCAGCGGATGGCGCTCGCACTGCTCCACCATCTCGTCGAACTGGTCGACCACCATGTCGCAGAACTCGGCCGCGCCCGATTTGCGGTGCACGACGTGCTGCGAGTCGTTGAGCTCGATCGGGTACGGAATGGAAAGGAGCGGCCCCGAGCGCGTGCGCAGCCAGACCGGCTGGTCGTCCATCGGCCAGTCCATCAGGTACTGGTAGCCGAGCTCCTTCAGGAGGTCCGGCGTATTCGCCGTCTCGTAGGCGCCCGAGCCCATCCAGCCTTCCGGCGGCCGGCCCTCGTGGCGGGTGATGGTCTCGGTCACCTCGCGCAGGATGCGCTCCTCGTCCGGCTGCCACAGGCCGCGCAGGTTCTCGGCGTTGGTGCGGCCGTGCGCCACCACCTCGTCGCCGCGCTTGCGGATCGCCGCCATGATCTGCGGCGCATAGTCGTAGACCAGGCTGTTGGTGTTGTGCGCGACCGGAAGCTTGAGCTCGTCGAAAAGCTCCAGCAGGCGCCAGACGCCGATGCGGTTGCCGTAGTCGCGCCAGGAGTAATTGCGATGCGTCTGCGGCTCGCCGGTCTTCGCCGGGTCGTGGCCGAGCCCTGCGCCGAAGGCGAACCACTCGACGTTCGTGGTGATGACGAACGCCAGGCGCTTGCCGCCCGGCCAGCTGTAGTCGCGCCGCTCGGTGAGCGGCACGTAGTCGTATCGGTTGTGCTGCGGGAGCAGCGCTCTAGTCAACCTTCGCCCCGGACGCCTTCACCACCGGCCCGAGCTTGGCGATTTCGGCTTCGGTCATCCTGAGGAACTGCTCGGGCGACATCGCCAGCGGATCGGCGCCGATCTTCTCGTAGACGTTCCTGATCTCGGGCGCCTGCACCACCCTGGCGAACTCCTGGTTCAGGCGGCGCACCAGCGCGGCGTCCATGCCCTTGGGGCCCATGATCCCCGAATACAGCACGATCTCGAAGTCCTTCAGCCCGGCCTCGATCATCGTCGGCACGTCCGGCGCCGGCTCGACGCGTTTGGCGGTCGTCACCGCGAGCGCGCGCAGCTTGCCCGCCTTGGCGTTGGAAATGGCCGGCGGCATGGTGGAGAAGACAAAGCTCACCTCGCCGCCCAGGATGGCGGCCGTGGCCGGGTTGCTGCCCTTGTAGGGCACGTGCAGGGCCTTCACCCCGGCGGACGACTTCAGCATCTCGGCGGCGAGATGGACGATGGTGCCGTTGCCCGACGAGCCGTACGAATACTTCTCCGGATTCGCCTTCAGCAGCGCGATCAGCTCGCGCACGCTGTTCGCCGGCGTGCTCGGATGCACCACCAGCATCAGCGGCGTCGACGCCACCATGGCGATGAAGCTGAAGTCCTTCACCGAGTCGTAGGGCAGCTTGGAATACAGGTTGACGTTGATGGCATGCGTGGTGATGTCCTGCAGCCAGATGGTGTAGCCATCGGGCGCCGCCCTGGCGATGTAGTCGCCCGCGATCGTGGTGCCCGCACCCGGCTTGTTGTCGACGATCACCTGCTGCCCCAGCTGCTTGGAAAGCGGGATCGAGAGCGCGCGCGCGAGAACGTCGGAGATGCCGCCCGCCGCGAAGGACACGACGAGGCGCACCGGCTTGTTGGGGTAGTCCGCCTGCGCGAACGCCGAAACCGGTCCGAGCAGGACGGTGAAAAGGGTGACTGTCACCAATTTAAGGGTCATAGTTTCATCTCGAGGCAGTAGAGGCCGCCGGCATGGCGGTCGACGGCAAAGACGATGCCGCGGTCGTCGACGAACACGTCGTTGATCTGAGCGGTGCCGGCCGGCGCGCCGTTCGGCGCGGGCGGGATGTAGTGGGCGATCTCGCGCGGCTGGAAGGGATCGCGCACGTCGTAGGCGCGAACGCCGGCGTTGAAGAACGTGCCGAGCACGTAATCCTCCGAGCGCCAGGCGCCCTTGCCCGGCGGGTTCTCGTGCACGTTGTGGGCGCCGCAGCGCCCGCCCTTGTGCAGGAGCGGCACCACGCCGGTCACGGGCAGCGTGCCGATGCTCACCAGGTTGGTCTCGTCGCGCGCATCGACCAGCCAGACGAGCTTCGGCCAGTCCTTGCCGTCGTCCTGGATCGCCTCGTCGGTCACCACGAAAAGCCCGCGCCCGAAGAGCGGCAGCACGGTGTGGGTGAAGCCGTTGTAGGGCGGCGAGTTCATCCAGCGCGAGACCATCTTAGGCCGGGCGCGGTCGGAGATGTCCAGCACCATCATGCCGCCGTCGAGGTAGCCCAGGTAGCAGCGGTCGGGGCGCTCGGGATAGACGTTGGTGTTGTGCGCGCGGAACCCGGCATCGAACTTCGCCGGCAGGCGGCGCGGCGGCGGCTCGCTGTCGCCGTCCATCGTCCCGGGCAGGTGCCAGCGGCCGACGGCCGTCGGCTTCGCCGGATTGCTGACGTCGACGATGCGATAGACCTGGTCGTCCTTCAGGTTGCGCGGCTTCAGGTCCGGATCGGAGCACGCCATGTGCACGGTCTTGCCGTCGGCGAACCAGAGCTGGTGGCAGCCGCGGGAATTCGGGCCGGACGCGTCGAACCTGGAAATCGACCTCGGACGCTCCGGCTCGGAGATGTCGAACAGCTCGAAGCCGGCGGGCTCGAGCCCCCACTCGCTCACCTGGTAGGCGACCGCCATCAGGTCGCCCGCGGTCTCGAGCGAGTTGGAGCGCATCTTGGCGTGCGGCAGGTCGGTCTGCACCACGACCTTCGGCTTGCGCGGATCGGTGACGTCGACCGCGGTGAAGTTCTTCGGCGCGCTCTCGTGCGCCAGCCACAGGATCCTTCTTCCGCCGCGCGCGAGCTGCAGCGACATCCCCTCGCCCATCCCGCCGTGGCCGTTCAGCGTGTGGTGGGCGAGCAGGTTCATGTTCGATTGCATGGCCGTTCCTGGCATGGGAGCCGAAGCTTCGCATAGTCGGCGCGCATTTTCGGCTCCGGGCGGCGAAATAGAATCCGTAAGGCAGCGTCAGGAAAAGGCAGATGGCCGCCATCCAGAAGATAATCCCGCCATGCTCCGCATCCTCTACCCGCTTCTGGCCGTGCTCTGCGTCCTCGCCGCGGGGCCCGCGCACGCGCAGGCCTGGCCGTCGAAACCGGTGCGCATCATCGTCGCGTATCCCCCGGGCGGCGGCATCGACGTCCTCGGCCGCGCGCTGGCGGACAGGCTGACCAGCGCCTGGGGCCAGCCGGTGGTGGTCGACAACCGGCCCGGCGCCAACACCATCGTCGCGACCGATGCCGTGGCGAAGTCCGCGCCCGACGGGCACACGCTGCTCCTCACCAGCGACGCCACCTTCTCCATCAATCCCCACCTGTACGCCAAGCTGCCGTTCGATCCGCAGCGCGATTTCGTCCCGGTGACCATGGTCGTCATCTTCCAGCAGTTCCTGGTCGCGCATCCGTCGCTCGCGGCGAACACGCTGCCGGAGCTGATCGAGCTGGCGCGCAAGACCCCCGGCAAGATCAATTACGCCTCCTACGGCAGCGGCAGCCAGCCGCATCTCGCCGGCGAGATGCTGAAGCACAAGGCCGGCATCGACCTCGTGCAGGTGCCCTACAAGGGCATCGCGCCGGCGGTGCAGGCCGTGATGGCCGGCGAGGTGCAGCTCACCTTCTCCGGCATCGCCACCGCGCTGCCGCAGATCAAGGCCGGACGCCTGAAGCCGATCGCCGTCGGCGGCCCCAGGCGCTCGCCGCTGCTGCCTCAGGTGCCGACGTTCACCGAGCTCGGCTACCCCGAAGTCGAGACGCACGCCTGGTTCGGCCTGTTCCTGCCCGCCGGCTCGCCCAGGGAAGCGGTGCAGAAGATCCACGCCGAGGTGAAGCGGATCCTCGATGAGCCGGACTTCCGCCAGAGGCAGATTGTCGACAAGGGCTACGACGCCGCAGCCAGCTCCCCGCAGGAGTTCGCTACCTACCTGAAGGGCGACTACGAGAGCCGCGGCCGCGCGGTGAAGATCTCCGGGGCGAAGGCAGAGTAGTGGAGACCATCCTGGTCGAGCCCGCGCCCCGCATCGCGGTGGCGCACTCCGGCAGCGGGCCGCTGGTGCTGTTCCTGCACGGCATCCGCGGCAACCGCAGCAACTGGGACCACCAGATGGAGTTCTTCGCCGCGCGGGGCTTCCACGCCGCGGCATGGGACGCGCGCGGCTACGGCGGCTCGGACGACTATCCCGGCTCGCTCAACTTCAGGGACCATTTCGTCGGCGACGTGCTGCGGGTGGCCGAATACTTCGGCGCGAAGAAGTTCCACCTGGTCGGCCTGTCGATGGGCGGGCGCATCGCGCGCAACGTGGCGATCTACCACGCCGACCGGCTGCATTCGCTCACCGTGGTCAACGCCAACCCGGGCTTCAACGCCATGTCGGCCGACGAAGTGCGCCGCTTCGTCACGGAGCGAAAGACGCGCACGCCGGAGTCGATCCGCAAGCTGCTCGGCTCGAATCCCCGCAAGGGCGCCTACGAGGAGCTGGTGGCGAGCATCGACCTGGTGCGCGAGGAGTCCTATCGCAAGACGCTCGAGGCGTCGGTGGCGCAGGACCGCGACGCGCCGGTGGAGAACATCCGCGTGCCGACCCTGGTGGTCGCCGGCGAGGAGGACCACGTCTATTCGCCGGAGCTGGCGCGCGCCATGGCGGACCGGATCCCGGGGGCGAGGCTCGTCCTGATGAAGGGCACCGGCCACCTCGCCAATCTCGAGCAACCCGACGTCTTCAACCAGCTGCTGCTCGACTTCCTGCTCGAGCACAATCCCAGACACTAGGAGGAACGCAATGGCACAGAAGCGAGTCGCGCTGGTCACGGGCGCGGGCACCGGCATCGGCAAATCCGCGGCGCTCGCGCTGCTGAAGGACGGCTACCACGTCGGCCTGGTCGGCCGCCGGGCGGAGCTGCTGGAGAAGACGGCG
>DASSPL010000500.1:0-6544 GCA_035699685.1 Burkholderiales bacterium
CGGGCTCGGCGACAAGCTCGTCCTCCTCGACGTCAAGACCGGCACCGACCTGCTCGACCCGAAGAGCGTGCAGGCGGCCGTGGACAAGGCCGGGCGCGTCGACGTGCTCTGCAACCTCGCCGGCGGCTTCCGCATGGGCGCGCCGGTGCACGAGACGGCGGACAAGGACTGGGATTTTCTCTTCGGGCTGAACGTGCGCAGCATGGTCAACGCGACGCGGGCGGTGGTGCCGCTGATGCTCGAGGCGGGCGGCGGCAAGATCGTCAACGTCGGCGCCTTCGCCGCGCAGAAGGGCGTCGCGCAGATGGGCGCCTATGTGGCGTCGAAAAGCGCCGTCATCCGCCTGACCGAGACCATGGCGGCCGAGCTGCGCGAGAAGAACATAAACGTGAACTGCGTGCTGCCGACCATCATCGACACGCCCGAGAACCGCGCCGCCATGCCCGACGCCGACCCGAAGCGCTGGGTGGCGCCGCAGGACCTGGCGAAGGTGATCGTGTTTCTCGCCTCCGATGCCGCGCGCGCCATCCACGGCGCTGCGCTGCCGGTGACCGGGCTGAGCTAGGTCTTCGGGGTACTGCTGAAGTCGAGGTTCTCGCCCGGCGCCTCGGCAGCCGGCGCCGCTGCAGGTGCGTCGCCGCCGAGCAGGCGCTCGAGGTCGCGCACGATGCCCGCCGTGTCCGGCACCTGGCGGCCGAGGGTGCCGAGTAGCACGCGCACCGGCAGGTCGGTCAGCGTGGGCTGGGGATGGTCGCGCAGGTGGGCGACGTTCTGCAGCGCGGGGATGATGCGGCCGCTGCGCACGCCCGCCATCTCGTTCTCCAGGCCCTGGATGATCGCGGCCTGGGCGCGCGCGATGCCGAGCAGCAATTCAGCGAGCTGTTGGGCCGAGATCTGCATGACGAGCCTCCATGCCTCGGATGGTAGCATCGCCGCGATGTTCGACTGGCGGCGCCCGGCGAATCTCGGGGTCAGGGACGGGCGGCTCGCGCCCTGCCGGCGCACGCCGAACTGCGTCTCGTCGCAGGCCGATCCCGCCGACCGCGAGCACTACATCGCGCCGATCCCCTTCAAAGGCACGATGGCGGACCTGCGGCGGCTGGTGGAATCGATGGAGCGCGTCACCGTCATCGAAGCGCGGGACGACTACCTCTACGCGGAATACCGCAGCAGGCTCCTGCGCTACGTCGACGACGTCGAGCTCTATCTCGACAAGGGCGTGGTGCACGTGCGCTCGGCGTCGCGGCTGGGGCGGCGCGACTTCGGCGTGAACCGCAAGCGCATCGAGCAATTGCGCGCGCTTATCGGCAATTCCGTACCCGGTACGTAATCAAGTCGTCAGACCAAGCAAATAATTACGTACCGGGTACGGAATTCCGTTCATGCAAGCAGGATGCTGACCGGCTGGTGATCCGACGCGCGGTTTTCGCCGTCGATGGCGATTGAGCGCAGGCGTGGGACCAGGTCCTCGGTGACGAACACGTAGTCGCAGCAGTACGGCTTCTGGTCGTCCTTGCGCTCGTGCACGCGGAAGGTGTGCGGATGCGGCGCGTTCGCGTGCAGGGCGCACCAGGCGTCGACGAACTTCGGCGCATCGCCGGGGAACGCCTCGGTGAAGCGCGCATGCAGCGGATCGTCCGGCGGCAGGTTGAAGTCGCCGCAGACGATGGCGCTTCGCGGATGCGGCAGGGGCTGATAGGGGCCCTCCGGCTCCTCCGCATTGCTCTCCAGGTTGGCATCGGCGTGCAGCTCGCGCAGCCGCTCGATCTGCGCCGCGCGATGGCGGTTCGAGTAGTACTCGAGGTGCGTGGTGACGACGCGGACCGGCCCGGACGGCGCTTCGATCACCGCCTCGAGCGCGGCGCGCGGCATGGTCGGCGCCCTGGAGGGCGGCCACGGCAGCGCGTGGCGGATGACGCGTCCCACCGGGAGGCGCGAAGCGAGCAGGTTGCCGAAGCGTTTGCGCGCGCCGCCCGGACCGGGGACATCGACCGCGGCGGCGTAGAAGACTGCGTAGCCCGGCAGCAGCTCGCGCAGCGCGGCGACCTGGTCTTCGCCCGAGCTGCCCGGGAGATCGGTGAAGCCGACGTTGATTTCCTGCAGGCAGAGGACATCGGGATCGGCGATGCGCCGTGCCTCGCGCACGATGCGCACCGGGTCGACCTTGCCGTCGAGCCCGCGGCACCACTGCACGTTCCAGCTTAGGAGGCGCACGTCAAAACGTCATCCCCGCGAAGGCGGGGATCCATTCTAGAAAATTAGAACGACGGATTAGCGCAGGTTCTTAAGGTTGAGCGCCACCATCTCCAGTTGCAGGGTGAAGGCGCGCAGCTCCGGCTTCCCCTCCAGCCAGGTGAGCGCCGCCATCACGCTCTTGGCGATGTGCGCCGGAGGCTTGCCTTCGATGTCCTTGAGAAGCTCTGCTATTTCCTGCATGCCGTCCTTCTCGGCGACGGTGCGTGCATGTGCCAACCGCTGTTCGATGGCCGCCCGATCCAGGTTCGTCGGCCATCGCAGCGTCTCGTTTTCGCTCGTCATTCCCGATGCAGAGTCTCCATCCGTTGCGGACGGCAGAATAAACGACTAGCGCGTGCGCAGGCCGCGGGTTTCGTCAGGGGAGGTGAGGATATTGGCGCCCGACTCCATGTCGGCGAGGAAGTCGAGCAGCATGCCGAAGTAGGGCGCGGGGATGGCCTCGTCGCCCTCGATCCAGCGCAGGAAGGCGGCGCGCGGCGCGTCGAGCATCTCGCGCACGCGGTCCTCGTCGCCGAGGATGCGGACCGCTTTTCTCAGGGCTCGCCGATGGAATCCGTTGCGCACGGAACCATCATGCGCGCCGCCCCTTTATCCGTAAGCCGTACCTGAAAGGCCGTTAGGACCACGGCCCGTGTAACAGTTCACTTGCCGCCGCCGGCGCGGGCCGCCCGGCTGCGCACTTTGCCGCGGGAAATGGCGCCCTTGCGGGAGTCCGAGCCGAAGTTGTGACTGTTGTCACCCATCGCCTTCGCCGCCTCGCGCATGCGCTGCTCGGCCAGCGTTTCGCGGCTCTGGTTCTTGCCGTATTTGCGTTTCATAGGGGCGCAATGTTACCCGAGCTTCAGTGCGCCAGACCCACCAGATCCCGCGGATAGGGCTCCACCCCCGGCAGCAGGGTGTACGGCGGACGCCGGCGCAGCACGGGCGCGGGCTGGGCGGCGTGGCTGACGTTGCGCCGCATGCCGTCGAGGTAGGGGTTCTCGCCGCCGAAATGCTTCGCCGCGTAGCCGTAGGCGCAGCCGAGGTGGGTTTCCAGGCGCTGCACCGCTCCGTTGTAAAAGGCCGGCGTGCGCGCCACCAGGTCCTCGCCGGAGGCGAAGGACGGCAACCGGGGGCCTTTCCTGGGCCCGCCGAGCGCGCCGAGGACGAATTCGGGATACAGGCGGTCGCGGCATTTCTCGAGGTAACAGCGGTCGGCCATCTGGGCGATGATGTCCGCGCTGCCCAGCATCTGCCCGACGAGCCGCGGCAGGCCGTTGCCGACGCGGATCGCGTCGGGGCGCCGCTCGTAGCCGGTGAAGTGCTGCAGCGTGGCGGCGAGGCGCGCCAGGTCGTCGCTGAAGCCGAGCTTGCGCATGTAGGGCCGCAGGAAGGCCGCGCTGCGCGAGACGTGCGTCATCGTGTATTCGGCGCCATAGCGGTGGCGGTGGTCGTTGTGCCGGCGCAGGTAGCCGAAGTCATGGAACAGCGCCGCGAGCGCCCCGGCGATGAAAAGCGAGGGGCCGAGCGCCTCGTCCTCCGGCTTGCGGCCTTGCTCATACCCGTCCATCAGGCGCGCCATGGCCAGCGTCACGTCGAGCACGTGCTGGATGTCGTGGTACTCGGTGTCGCACGGCTGGTAGTCCGGGTAGCGGCCGGTGTACATCAGCTCGACGTCGGCGAAGGCCTTCTCCAGCGGCGCGCTGGAGGCGTGCGGATTGAGGGCGTGATAGAGGCGAACGACTTCCTCGCCCACGGCGGCGGCGCTGGTGGTCTGGATCGAGCCCGTGATGTCGTAGTCGTTGCGCAGCATCGCGAAGGGGGTTTTCCCATGCCGAGTATAGGGATACGATTCCGGAGGTCGGCATGACCTTTGTCACAGGTGACTGACCTCCCTCTCACGGAAGAGGAAAAGGCGCAGATCCGGGAGCGCCTTCACGCCCTCGAGGTCGAGCACCATGACCTCGACGACGTCATCGACCGGCTCGCGGCCGACCCGGCGCAGGACCAGCTGCAGCTGCAGCGCCTGAAGAAGCGCAAGCTCCTGCTGAAGGACCAGATCCAGAAGCTGCGTGCCCGCCTGATTCCCGACATCATCGCTTGATCGCACTGATTCAGCGCGTCACGGCGGCGGCCGTGCGCGTCGACGACGCCGAAATCGCTGCCATCGGCAAGGGCATCCTCGCGCTAGTTGCAGTCGAGCGCGGCGATACGGACGCCGAGGCCGGGCGCCTCGCCGAGCGCGTCGCCGCCTACCGCATCTTCTCGGACGCGCAGGGCAAGATGAACCTGTCGCTGAAGGACGTGCGCGGCGAGCTGCTCGCGGTCTCGCAGTTCACGCTCGCCGCCGACACCCACAGCGGCCTGCGCCCCAGCTTCTCCAGCGCCGCCGCGCCCGACGAGGGACGGCGCCTATTCGAGCGCTTCGTCGAGCACGCCTCGCAGCACGGCACGGTCAAGACCGGGCGCTTCGGCGCGGACATGAAAGTGAGCCTGGTCAACGACGGCCCGGTGACATTCTGGCTCCAGGTTCGGGGTAAGCTCTGAGCCCCATGTTCGAGCAGTTCATCGGCACCAAGCCGGTCGAGGAACGCCACCAGATCGACGTCGCATCCCTGGAGAAATTCCTCGGGATGAAGATCAGCCTGGTCGAGCAGTTCAAGGGCGGTCAGTCGAATCCGACGTACCGCCTGACGGCTGCCGACGGAAAGCGCTACGTCCTGCGCCGCAAGCCGCCGGGCAAGCTGCTGCCGTCGGCGCATGCGGTGGACCGTGAGTACCGCGTGATCGCAGCGCTCCATCCCACGGGTTTCCCGGTCGCAAGGCCCCACGCGCTGTGCGAGGACGAGTCGGTCATCGGCACGGCGTTCTACGTGATGGACTACGTCGACGGCCGCGTGATCTGGGACCAGAGCCTGCCGGGAATGACGAAGGCCGGGCGCTATGCAATCTGGGACGAGCTGAACCGCGTGATCGCGCAGCTGCACATGCTGGATTACCGGAAGCTCGGGCTGGAGACTTTCGGCAAGCCCGGCAACTACATCGAGCGGCAGATCGGCCGCTGGACCAAGCAGTACCAGGCCTCCGAGACCGAGCCGATGGAGTCGATGAACAACCTGATCGCCTGGTTGCCGAAGAACATCCCGCCGGAGACCGGGACGACGGTGGTGCACGGCGACTATCGCCTCGACAACGCCATCTTCCACCCCACCGAGCCGCGCATCCTCGCGGTGCTCGACTGGGAGCTCTCGACGCTCGGCGACCCGCTGGCCGACTTCGCGTACCACTGCATGAGCTGGCACATCCCGCCGGGCCAGTTCCGCGGCATCGGCGGGCTTGATCTGGCGCAACTCGGCATCCCGTCGGAGGCCGAATATGTGCAGCGCTACTGCGAGCGGACCGGCCGGGGAGCCATCGATCCGTCGCACTGGGACTTCTATCTGGCCTACAACCTGTTCCGCATCGCCGCGATCCTGCAGGGCATCAAGAAGCGCGTGGTCGACGGCACCGCCGCGTCGGCGCATGCGCGCGACGCCGGCGATCGGGCCAAGCCGATGGCCGAGCTGGGCTGGAAGCAGGTTGAAAAAATTCTGAGGAGAGCCGCTTGAACTTCGATTACACGCCCAAGGTGCAGGACCTGCGCAAGCGCGTCATGGATTTCATGGCGGAGCACGTCTATCCGAACGAGCACAAGTGGCACGAGCACACGCGCGGCGACAAGCGCTGGGAGCCGGTGCCGCTCATCGAGGAACTGAAGCCCAAGGCGCGCGCGGCCGGCCTGTGGAACCTGTGGCGGCCGAAGTCGCACGGCGGCACGCTGACCAACCTCGAGTACGCGCCGCTCTGCGAGATCATGGGCCGCGTCGAGTGGGCGCCCGAGGTTTTCAATTGCTCCGCCCCGGATACGGGGAACATGGAAACGATACTGAAGTACGGCACACCCGAGCATGTGAAGGAATGGGCCGAGCCGCTGCTCGAGGGAAAGATCCGCTCAGCGTTCCTGATGACCGAGCCCGACGTCGCCTCGTCCGACGCGACCAACATCCAGACGCGCATGAAGCGAGAGGGCAACGAGTACGTCATCAACGGCAAGAAGTGGTGGTCGAGCGGCGCCGGCGACCCGCGCTGCAAGATCTACATCGTGATGGGCAAGACCGATCCGGACAACCCGTCGCGCCACAGCCAGCAGTCGATGCTGCTCGTGCCCGCCGGCACGCCGGGCATCAGGATCCTGCGCCACCTCTCGGTGTTCGGCTACGACGATGCGCCGCACGGCCACATGGAAGTCGAGATGAAGAACGTGCGCGTG
>DASSPL010000501.1:0-16342 GCA_035699685.1 Burkholderiales bacterium
GGCATCCGCGAGCAGGTGCTCGACGACCTCGAGGCGCTGGGCGAGATGGCGAGCTTCATCGACGAGCATACCGAGTTCGGCCGGCGTTTCGGCATCGCCGGGCTGTTCGAGGAGTTCAGGAAGTCGATGCTGCGCGAGCTCGATTTCCGCCAGGAGGCGCTGCACCTCGTCACCATCGGCAACAACCTGAAGGAGATCGAGGAGATCGTCATCCCGCAGCCGGTGATGACCTACACCACCTCGCGCGTGCTGACGATGGAGTTCATCCCGGGCACCAAGGTGACGGCCATGAGCCCGCTCGCCCGGCTCGAGCTCGACGGCGAGCGCCTCGCCGACGCGCTGTTCCGCGCCTACCTCAAGCAGATGCTGCGCGACGGCTTCTTCCACGCCGATCCGCATCCCGGCAACGTGTTCCTGGTCGACGGCAAGATCGCGCTCATCGACCTCGGCATGGTGGCGCGTGTGCGCCCGGCGCTGCAGGACCGGCTGCTGCAGCTGCTGCTCGCGGTCAGCGACAACCGGCCCGACGACGCCGTGAAGGTGCTGCTGCTCCTCGCCGAGGACCGCGAAGACGCCGACACCCCCGCGTTCCGCCGCGCGGTGGCCGATCTGATCGGCCAGCACCAGGAGATCTCGCTCGCCCGGCCGCAGGTCGGCCGCGCGGTGCTGATGCTGCTCAAGCTCGCCGCCGAGAACGGCATCCGCCTGCCGCCGGAGCTCGCCATGATCGGCAAGACGCTGCTGAACCTGGACGAGATCGGCCTTACGCTCGCGCCGCGCTTCGACGCCAACGCCGCCATCCGGCGTCACGCCGGCAGCATCACGCAGGAGCAGATGACGCGCGATTTCTCCATCGGCTCGATGTTCAGCACGGTGGTCGAGCTGAAGAACTTCGTGCAGTACCTGCCCGGACGCATCAACCGCATCCTCGACCGCCTGGCCGACAACCAGTTCGAGGTCAAGGTCGACGCGATCGACGAGGCGCTCCTCATGGAGGGCCTGCAGAAGGTGGCGAACCGCATCACCGTCGGCCTCGTGCTCGCCGCGCTGATCATCGGCGCGGCGCTGCTGATGCGCGTCGAGACCAGCTTCCGCCTGTTCGGCTACCCGGGGCTCGCCATGCTGCTCTTCGCCGCCGCCGCGGTCGTCGGCATCGGGCTCGTGCTCAGCATCCTGGTGAACGACATCCGCGCGCGCCGCCGGCCGCGCAATTCGGTACGCAGTACGTAGGTCAGCCCTTCCCGGCGAAGGCGTGCTGCAGGCCCGCGCCGGCGAACGCCTCCGGCACCCTGCCTTCGGTGGCGTAGAGGTACAGCGCGCACAGCACGATCGAGTTGAGCGCGCTGCCGATCAGCGCGCCGAGGACGATCACGCCGACGAGCGCCAGCGCGCCGATCATCGCCACGGTGAGGCTGGCGGCCTTGACGGCGAGGAAGCCGAAGCCGGCGGCCACCACTACGGTGGCGCCGATGGTGAGCAGCGTGACCACCAGGCCGATGCCCGCCTTGCTGACCAGCGACTCGCCCCAGGCCTTGCGGATGATCGCGGCCGAGCGCTTCGCCGCGTCCACCGGGCCGAGCTTCTCGACCACCAGCACCGGCACGACGAAGTAGGTGGCGACGGTCCACGCCGCGCCCAGGAGGGCGATGACGATCTTGCCGATGAAGCCGACGCGCTCCTCGATGATCCGCAGGATCGTGCCGACGGTGGCCGCGAGCAGCGCCCACGCCGCGATGCGGCCGAGGTTCTCGCGCGCCACGCGCATGCCGTCGGCGAAGGTCGGGTCGCCGCCGCGGAAGCGGATCATGGCGCAGCCGACCAGCGCGGTGTTGAACAGCACGATGACGAAGTAGTTGGCGAAGTAATAGGCGAATAGCAGGAGCCACGCGGTCGCTTCCCCCATCGCCGCCTCCCGCTCGGCAAGGCCGCTCGCCCAGATGCCGCCGATGAAGCTCGCGAGGACGAGGAAGCTGGCGATGCCCGAGAGCAGCGGGAAGAGCAGCAGCTCCTTGTCGAGCATCAGCACCCTGAAGCTCTCGCTCATCAGCCGCCAGCCGCCGCGGATGCGGCCGAGCTTCGGCGCGTCACTCGGGGCGACGAGGGCTCCTGCAGGCTTGGAATCGAAGCCGCAGCGGATGCAGAGATGGACGTCCTCCGGCATCAGGCTGCGGCACTTCGGACAGCGTTTCATGGCTCCCTCCCCGGGAGGAAGCCTACCTCAAAGCGGGATGGCGAGCAGGGTGTCGAAGCGGCGGCTGTCGCAGATCACGACCCGCTCCTGATAGAGCATGTCGCGCGCGCGGATGCGGTCGACGTAGCGGCCGCTGGCGAAGAGCAGGGTGTCGCCGCTCTCCATGGTGCGGATGACGAGGAAATTTGCCACGGATCTCACGGTCTCGCCCTGCGCCTCGGCGAGCACCGAGGACACGATGTGGCGATAGCGCTGAGGCTCGTAGATGTTGGCATGGCGCAGCGAGGCTACGCGGTCGCGCAGCATGGCGCGGCCCTCGGCATAGAGCACCGGCGCCGGCAGCCCGCGCGCCTCGTTCTCGGCGGTGGTCACGCGGTAGCGGCCGTCCTCGGTGAAGAAGTCCGGCCAGTCCTCGAGGCGGTCGTCGTCCAGGGCATGGACGTACCGCGCATGCAGGCGCTCGACCGCGAGCTGGAGCTCAGACATTCATGTAGGAGCGCCAGGCCTTCCACAGGCCGCGCACCGCGGTCTCGGTGATGCGCGAGTCGCCCGAGCCGATGACCTCGCCGCCCATCTCGATCACCGAGGCGCGGTCGGGCGAGCCGGCGACGCCGCGCTGCACGAAGCCGGTGGCCGCGCCGTCCTCCATCGAGATGTAGCCGGCCGGGCCGACCAGGTTCGCCTGCAGCAGGCGCCGCTGCGTCATCGCCTCGTCGTCGTCGGCGAAGCCGAACAGCGTCCAGTTGAGCTCGGTGCGGTCGATGCCCTTGGGCACCACCTGCCGCGCGGCGAGGGAGTTGCGGATCTGGTGCAGCACGAAGCCCGGGAACAGAGACAGGATCTGGATCGAGACGCGGTCGCCGAACTCGTCGACCTGCTCGAGGATCTCGGGCTTTTCCAGCGCGAACTCGCTGGCCGAGCGCATGCCGCCGGCCTCGTAGGCGTCGCCGCGGTCCTCGACCATCTCGGTATAGGTACAGTGGTGCGCGCCGCTCGCCGAGACGAACACGCCGCCTTTCTGCGTCAGCCGGTTGATGCGAAAGCGCGTGAAGAAGAGGTGCAGCAGGCTCGCATGGTACGTGTCCTTCACGTTGTCCATGTAGAGCTTCCAGTTGTTCGGCAGCACCTGGGTGTAGCTGCCGAGCACGCGCAGCGGCCGCACCAGCACGCGCTTCAGGCGGGGGAGCACCTCGGGGCCGATATAGGCTTCCAGCGACGCAGCCTCTTTCGACAGCGTGCCGAAGACGAGCCCGTTGAGGGACGAGACGCGAAACTGCTTCGGCGCCTGCGATTCCGGCTGCGCATCGGCCGGCATGCCGCCCTTGCCGGCGATGCCCTTCCTGAAGGCGACGTTCGTCAGGTTGCCGGCGTGGTCGTAGGTCCAGTTGTGGTAGATGCAGTTGAAGCGCTCGGCGCGCCCGCGGGCGTGCATGCAGATCAGCGCGCCGCGGTGCGCGCAGCGGTTCTCGAAGGCATGCACCTTTCCCTGCGCATCGCGCGCCACCACCACCGGCATCTCGCCGACGAAGGTGGTGATGAAGCTGCCGGCCTCCGGCAGCTCGGCCTCGAGGCACAGATAGCTCCAGGTCGGGCCATGGAAGATGCGGCGCTGCTCTTCGCGATACAGGTCCGCGTCCTGGTAGACCCAGTACGGCACGCGGGTGGCGCCTTCGGTCGGCCAGGCTCTCTGCATCGGATCATTATAGGAGCGCAAGACACCGCCCCGAAGCTTTGGTACGTTGCGCACCGGCGCACATTTCGCAGAGGACTCACCGTGATTCGAAAGCTTGCGTTCATCCTCGTCTGCTGGCTGCCGGCGCTGGCGCTCGCGCAGGCGCGCGAATTCCCGCCGCGCGACGAGCCGCCGCTGCTGGGGCCTTATGTCGGCGCGCTCATCGGGCAGTCGGAAGCGAAGAACGGCTGCCTCGGCGTCATGGCCGGCGGCGGACGCGCGTGCGACGAGTCGGCGATCGCGCTGGGCATCTTCGCCGGCTACCGGCTGTCGCGCCATTTCGGCGCCGAGGTCGCCTATACCGACCTGGGCGAGATCGAGGCGCGCAACCAGGGGCCCGGCACGTCGGCGACGCAGAGCCTTTCGGCGTCGATGTTCGACGTGATGGGCGTCGGCTTCCTGCCGCTGGTCGGGGAGGGCGGCGTCGGCGTGTCGGCGTTCGCGAGGCTCGGCCTCTACCGGGCGCTGCTCGACACGACGGTGCGCGGCGTAGCCGATAGCGCGAACTGGGGTCTCACCTACAGCGGCGGGCTGCAATGGGACGCCGACCGGCGCTGGGGCGTGCGCGGCTCCTGGCAGCGCTACAAGCGCGTCGGCCGCGATTCGTTCGGCAACAACAACTACGACGTGCTGTCGCTGGCGGGCATCTGGCGCTTCTAGCCCGCCTGCTCTTCGTCTTCGCCTTCGCGGCCGGCGCGCAGGCGCAGGAGTGGCCGGCGAGGGCGGTGCGCATCATCGTGCCGTTCCCGGCCGGCGGCAGCGCCGACCTGCTGCCGCGCGCGGTGGCCGAGAAGCTGGCGGAGAAGTGGGGCCAGCCGGTGATCGTGGAGAACCGCCCGGGCGCCGCGGGCAACATCGGCGCCGACGCCGTGTTCCGCGCCGACCCCGACGGCTACACGCTGCTCTCCAGCCCGCCGCCGCCGCTGGTCATCAACCGCTCGCTCTACAGCAAGCTGTCCTACGACGCGTCGCAGTTCGTGCCGATCACGGTGATCGGCGCCATCCCGAACGTGCTGCTGGTGCATCCGAAGGTCGGCGTCGGCACCGTTGCCGAGTTCATCGATTACGCGAAGAAAAACCCCGGCAAGCTCAACTACGCTTCGCAGGGCAGCGGCACGACCTCGCACCTCACGGCGGAGCTCCTCAAGTCGATGGCCGGCGGACTGAACATCGCGCACATTCCCTACAAGGGCACCGCCCCCGCGCTCGCCGACCTGCTCGGCGGACAGGTCGACATGATGTGCGACAACCTCGGCGTCTCGCTGCAGCACGTGCGCAGCGGCAAGCTGAAGGCGCTCGCCGTGGCGAGCCGCCAGCGCTTCGCCGGGCTGCCGGACGTGCCGGCGCTCGCCGAGACGCTGCCGGGCTTCGAATCGATCGCCTGGTTCGGCGTCGTCGGGCCGCCGAAGCTGGGCGCAGCGATTGCCGGCAAGGTTGCCGCCGGGGTCCAGGACGCGCTCAGGATGCCCGACGTGCAGAAGCGCCTCGCCGATCTGTCGGCCGAGCCGATGGGCCTTTCCCCCGCCGACACCGCCGCCTTCATGCGCCAGGAAGTCGAGCGCTGGGCGGGCGTCATCCGCGCCGCCAACGTCAAGGCCGAGTGAAGCCGAAGGTCGCGATCGCGACCGGCGACCCGGCCGGCATCGGGCCGGAGATCTCCCTCAAGGCGGCACGCGATCCGCGGGTCCTGGAGCTCTGCCAGCCGGTGCTGTTCGGCGCCCGCTCGGTGCTCGCGCTGCATGGCGCGGTCGACGGCGTCTCCATCGTCGAGGTGCCGCAGGAGCCGCCGCGGCTGGGCAGCGTCGCGCCCGCGCACGGGCGTGCCGCGCTCGCGGCGGCGGAGGCGGCGATCCGCGCCGCGCTCGCCGGCGAGTTCGACGCGGTCGTGGGCGCGCCGCACACCGACGCGGCAATCCATGCCGCGGGCATCGAGTTCGACGGCTACCCGTCCTTCGTGGCTCGCACCTGCGGGTTACCGGCGAACGATGCCGTCCTGATGCTCGCGTTCCGCGCGGGAGAGCGGGAGATGTGCATTGCCCATGTCACCCTCCATGTCGGCGTCGAGCAGGCCGTGCGCGAGATTACGGCGCAGCGCGTGCTGGAGACGATACGGGCGGTTCACCGCTATGGCGCGCGCTGTATCGGCGTCAGCGGCCTGAACCCGCATGCAGTCGGCCGCGAGGAGAAGGAGATTGTCAGCCCGGCGATCGCCGCAGCGCAGGCGGAAGGCATCGCGGCCGAAGGACCTTTCGGCGCCGATATCCTGTTCCAGCGACAGCAGTGCGACGCGTTCGTCGTGATGTTGCACGACCAGGGACACGTCGCAGCGAAGGTGCTCGCGCCGCAGCGCATCGCCGCGCTCACGCTCGGCACGCCGGTGCTCTTCTCCTCGGTCGGACACGGCTCGGCGCTCGACATCGCCGGCAGAGGCAAGGCGAATCCTGACGCGATTAGAGAAGCGATTACACGGTTAGTGACTCGTCGACGTCGCGCGCGCGCGACCTGAAATTCCGAAGCAAAACAACGCGCTGTTGCCAAAGCGCCGGGCGGCACGTCAGAGCCGCCCGACGCTATCGCTGCCCGGGGAAATTCCAGCACGCTGGCGGATAAGGGTTTTTCCGGGGTGGTATGAGGCTTGCAATAGGCACGGGCAACGACAACGACAGGCCCGAGCTCCCCGATGAATCGACGACTGCGCCAGGATCGGAATGCATTCCTCCTGTTCCTCGGCACCGCCTACATGGCGCTCATGTGCGCGCTGCCGATCGTCGTCTCGACGCTGCCGAAGCTGAACGCTGCGCGGGCGGTCAACACCGCGCCGGCACAGCCGGCGTTCGAGCAGTTCGACCGCAATCGCGACGGCTATGTCGATCGCTACGAGGTCGCGCTCCACCCCGGGCTCGATGCCGTGTTCAACGAGGCCGACCGCCGGCCGGACGGGCGCCTCGACAAGGCGGAATTCGCCCGGGGGCTCGCGCTCATCAACGGAAGCAGGCCTTGAACCTGTCCTTCGGCCTGGTGAAGACCGCCGCCGACGAGAAGGGCGACGCCCTGCTCGCGCGCGAGTCGCGCTGGCTGCGCGAGCTGGAGGAAGTGCGCAGCCTGAAGGACCAGGTACCGCGCGTGATCGAGGAGGGCACCAGCCCCGAGGGCCGGCGCTACCTCGTGATCAGCATGTGGCCGGCGCGTGGCGAGGTCCGCGCCTTCACCGCCGAGCATGCGCGCTTCCTCGCGCATCTCGGCAAGGCGCGCTTCCGCGTCGTCGATTTCGAGGTTTCAGGCACCGGCGAGTGGCTGCAGCGCGCGCTTGCCCAGGCGCGCGGATTCGCGTCGCCGGCGGAGATGCGCACGCTGGAGGACTGCTACCACGCCTGCGAGACCGCGCTCCTCTACTGGACCGGGCCCTACGTGCTGTCGCAGGGCGACTTCGCGCCTTGGAACATCCGCCGCCTCGGCGCGCAGCTGTTCGTCACCGACTGGGGGAACGCGCGCGCCGACGCGAGCCCGCTCGACGACGTGCTGCACTACCTCATGATCCAGCGCGCGCTGTGCCTGCGGCCGGTCACCGTGCCGGTGCTGCGGCAGGCGATGAGCCGCGCCACCGAATTCGCGCAGCACGCGTATCCCGAGTGGTCGTGGCGCGAGCCGATCGTCGGCGCGCTGACCCTCGTCTACCTCCTCGGCACGGTGCTGCAGCGATCGGTCGCCCGTGGCCGCCTGGACGCCGAGGATCGCGTGATCGGGCCTTATTGGAAGCTGCTGCAGAAAAGATCCACCTGGATGGAATCAGCAACGAGGCGCGGCCATCCGCGCGTCGCCGTCATACCAAGCGTTCAACAGGAGAGTGCAACACCATGAGTGCCGCTGCCACCGCCGCCGGATACCTCTACGCCTCGGGCCGCCTGCGCGGCCGGGAGAAGCGCGAAACAGCCGAAGGCGAAAAGCCGCAGGGCAGTCTGCAGAACGACCGTCCCCGTATCGAGAAGCCGAAGGCGCGACCCGAGGTGCGCGTCGCCGCCATCCCGGCGCGCGAGGACGGCCAGCCGCGCCGCACGCCCGTCATCCAGTACCGGACGCGGCGCTGGAAGCCGACCGCAAGCGAATGAGGGCCGGGGGCGTTTTCATCGGCGAGCCGGATGCCGAGAGCGGCATCGCCACCCTGATCGAGGCGCTCGAGATCTGCCCCGTCGCGCGCGTGGAGGTCATCGGCGAACTCTCCGGTCCCCGCCTCGAGGCACGTTTGAGGCGCGCCGCCTACGTCGTGATGCCTGCGCTCTCTTGCGAGGGCGTGCCCACCGCGGTGGTCGCCGCGTTCGCCCACGGTGTGCCGGTGATCGCCAGCCGCCTCGCACCGCTGCTCGAGCTGGTCGAGCCCGGCCGCAACGGCTTCCTGTTCGAAGCGGGCTCCCCCCGTGACCTCGCCCGGCGCCTCGCCTGGGCCGAAGCCTTCCCCGAGAAGATGCGCCAGATGGGCGAATGCGCCCGAGCGGACTATCAGGCGCGGTTTATCGCCAACTGGAGCTACCCGACACTGTTCGGTGAACGGCGCCGCAGCGCCCGCATCTAGTTCCACTTTTTTGTAGGGGGAAGCACCTTGATCGAGCTCGGCGTCGCGCCGACCATGATCCAGCCCGTCATCCTGTGTGGGGGTTCGGGCACCCGTCTCTGGCCTCTTTCGCGCGAGCACCATCCGAAGCCGCTGCACGCCCTGAACGGCGAGCACACGCTGCTCCAGGACACGGCCACGCGCTGCAACGGCATAGCCGCGATCGGCGAGCCGCTGGTCATCTGCAACGAAGCGCACCGCTTCATGGTGAACGCGCAGCTCGCGCGCATCGGCGCCAAGCCGAAGGCCATCCTGCTCGAGCCGGTCGGCCGCGGCACCGCGCCCGCGCTGACGCTCGCCGCGGTGCACGCCGTCACCTCCGACGATCCGGTGCTGCTCGTCATGCCGTCGGACCACTTCATCGCCGACCCCGCCGCCTTCCGCGCCGCCATCGAGTACGGCACGAACCTCGCGGGGCAGGGCTACGTCGTCACCTTCGGCGTGCCGCCCGCCGCGCCCGAGACCGGCTACGGCTACATCCGCGCCGGCCGCGCCTTTGCCGACGGCAAGGCCTCGTACATCGAGGCGTTCGTCGAGAAGCCGGACGCGGCCACCGCGGCGGAATATTTCCGCTCGGGGCGCTTCCTCTGGAATGCCGGCATCTTCGCCGTGCGGGCGTCGGTCTGGCTCGACGCCATCGCCAGCTTCCGCAAGGACATCTTCGCCGCGTGCGAGCGCGCGTACCGCCAGGGCAAGCGCGACGGCGCCTTCCTGCGCGTCGACAAGGGCGCCTTCGGCGACTGCCCGTCCGATTCGATCGACTACGCGGTCATGGAGCGCATCGCCGCCGATGCCGGCAGCACGGTGCAGGCGGTCGTGGTGCCGCTGGCCGCCGGCTGGTCGGATGTCGGCGCCTGGGACGCGCTGTGGGCGATCGAGGCCAAGGACGCCAACGGCAATGCCACCCATGGCGACGTGCACCTCGCCGACACGCGGAACGCTCTGGTCCTCGCCCAGCACCGCATGGTGGCGTGCGTCGGCGTCGACGACGTGGTGGTCATCGAGACGCCCGACGCCGTGATGGTGGCGCGGAAGGACAAGGCGCAGGCCGTCGGCAAGCTCGTCACGCAGCTCAAGGCCGCCGGCCGCGATGAAACGCTGGTGCATCGCAAGGTGCACCGGCCGTGGGGCAGCTACGACTCGATCGAGAACGGCGAGCGCTTCCAGGTGAAGCGCATCATCGTCGAGCCCGGCGCGTCGCTCTCGCTGCAGATGCACTACCACCGCGCCGAGCACTGGATCGTGGTGCGCGGCACCGCGCGCGTGACGCGCGGCGACGAGACCTTCCTCCTGAGCGAGAACGAGTCGACCTACATCCCGATCGGCACCAAGCACCGCCTCGAGAACCCCGGCAAGGTGCCGCTCGAGATCATCGAGGTGCAGTCCGGCGCCTACCTCGGCGAGGACGACATCGTGCGCTTCGAAGACGTCTACGGCCGGTAGAGCCGGGTAATTGGGGTCAGATCAACATTTTCGGACAGATCGGTAAGCCGCATCGGACAACCGACTTCCGGATGTTTACGTTAATCGGAGCAATGAAGACCGTGCTCCGATGGCCCGCCGCCCTCGGTTAGAAGTTCCCGGCGTTCCGCTTCACGTCATACAGCGCGGCAATAACCGCGCTGCCTGCTTTTTGACCGATGGCGACCGCCGCCTCTACTTGAAGTGCCTCGGCAACGCCGCGGCCAGATATCGCTGTGCCCTGCACGCGTACGTGCTGATGCCGAACCACGTGCACCTTCTCGTCAGCCCGGATCGCCCCGGCGGCGTCGCGCTCATGATGCAGGATGTTGGTCGGCGCTATGTGCGCATCTTCAACGACGTGTACAAGCGCACGGGCACATTGTGGGAGGGCCGCTATAAGGCCGCCATGATCGACAGCGAGCGATACCTGCTCGTCTGCCAGAGGTATATCGAACTCAACCCCGTGCGTGCCGGTCTCGTATCGGCGCCGGCCGACTATCGCTGGACCAGCTACCGCCACCATGCTCATGGGATAACGGACGCTCTCGTTACTGCCCACGAGTTGGTCGAGCGGCTAGGGCTCGACGATGACGCCAGGCGAGAGGCCTACCGAGATCTGTTTCGCGACCCCATGGAGCACGCCGTTATAGAGCGGATCCGCGAAGCGACCAACAGAGGATGGCCGCTAGGCGGCGAGGACTTTCTCTCGCGCGTCGAGGCTAAATTAGGTCGTTCCGTCAGGCCGCCAAAACGTGGTCGGCCCGACGGTGGTCAGGACCTGGCGAGCGTATCTGCCCGTCCTGAAATGTTGATCTGACCCCAATTCAGAAGAAGTACTTGACGTTCGCCGTGTAGGCGTTGAAGCGGTAGTTGCGGCCGAGGATGTTGGACTCGCGGTTGCCGTTCTCCCACGCCGCGGTGACGTGCACCTTGCGGGTGTATTCCCAGTAGGCGCCGAGCCGGAAGGCGCGCACGATCTCCTCGCGCTCGGGCGTGACGCCGAGGATGGCGGCGGGGTCGCCGCCGTAGTCCAGGTGCTGGCGCAGGAAGCGCGCCGAGAGGTTGGTCTTCGCCGTCAGCGCCCACGCCGGGCCGAACGAGTAGCCCTTGACCACGACGTGCGCGGCGCCGATGTCGATGATCGACGAGACGTGCTTGGAGTGCTCGAAGTCGAAGTACGCCTTCGGCGAGAACGCCCAGTGCAGCGCTGCGCGCCACGTGGTGCCGCTGAAGTCGCGGTCGGGCAGCTGGGAGTAGGTGCGGTTGGTGCGGCCGATGTTGCCGGCGAAGCGGATCTGCGGGGTCACCGCCCAGGTGCTGACGACGGCAACGTCGCGCTGGCGGAAGTCGTTGCTGACGAACTGGCCGAGCGGATCGACCAGCTCGTTGACCGGCGCGTCGCCGCGCGCCTGGCGGACCTCGAGGCCGATCATGTTGCCGAGGTTGGTGACGTACTCGATGCCGGCCGTGCCGAGCACGGTCTCGGTCTCGGAGTCGGCGCGCGTGGGGCGGCTGTAGTCGACGAACTCGACCCCGCCGCGCACGCCGACGTGCGGGCCGACCCGGTAGCGGCCGTTGACGTAGTAGCTCTGCTGCGTGATCGGATCGCGCGCCGCGCGCTGGATCTGCGACAGGCTCGCCTGGAACTTGCGCCGCGACATTCCGATCGCCCCGGCGAGGTCGTTGCCGACCTCGTAGCGCCATTCGCCGAGGCCGAAGTAGCCGATGTTGTCGAGGTCGCTGAACTTGTCGTAGACGAAGCCGTCGATCTGGCCGACCAGGTGCAGGCCCTGGCGGCCGATCACGCGCTGGTCCCAGCGCCCGCCGATGCCGAGGCGCGCGACGGTCTCGCTGTTGTCGCCGGTCGTGCGCCGCAGGATGTTGGTGTCGTGCATCACGCCGAACTGCGCCCACAGCTCGTACGGGTGGATGGGCTCGCTCGGGTAGGCGAGGAAATGCCCGCTCGCCGACGGATGGAGCGTGTCGACGGCTTCAAACGCGAAGGCGGCCAGGGGACTGAGGAGCAGGGCCCCCGCCGCCAGCCTCAGGCGATCAGACAGCCGGCAGCAGCGAAGCATCAGCGAACGGCCTTTCTGGAGTTATTTCCGGACGATTCTATTCCCGGCCATGTGACGCGAGCGCGTGTCGCCGGGGGGCAACAGGACTATGGCGTGCAATAGTCCCTGCGCGCACGATGTCCTTGATTTCACAGCGTGGCACGCGCGTTGCTGATGCCTTGCCCCTCGATGTTTCGCATCCCCCTACGGACGCTCGTGTTCGGCGTAGGCGCCGCACTGGCGCTCGCCTATGCGGTGCACACGCACGCGCCCAGGACCTACGTGGCCAGCGCGAGCGTGCTCCTGGCGGACGGCGGGGGCAAGAGCCGCATCCTGAAGCTCGAGCATGCGGCGCTGGACCCCGCGGACGCGCAATCGCGCCTGCGCATCTCGCTGCGCGCCTACGCGGGCAAGGACCTGGTCGATCCGCCGACGCTGGTGGCCGGCTCCCGCAGCCTTGGGGCGGACCTCGCGATCGGCGCGCTTCTCGGCCTGGGCCTCGGCGCCGGCGCCACCGTGTGGCAGTCGCGCCGGCGCCGCCCGGTGCGCGGCGAGCGCGACGTCATGCCGCTGCTCGGCAACCCGCTCCTCGGCGCGCGGCCGCTGCAGCCCGAGGCGTTGCGGGCGCTCGCGCACCAGCTCGCAGAGCACTGGTTCTCCCCGCAGAGGAAACTGCTGCCGGTGGTGAGCATCGGCACGGGTGACGGGCGCAGCTCGCTCGCCCGCGAGCTTGCCCGGCAGTTCGCGGCCATGGGCCAGCGCACGCTGCTCATCGACGCGGACTTCCGCACGCCGTCGCTGCACCGCGCGTTCTCGCTGCAGAACCGGGGCGGGCTCGCCAATCTGCTCGACGACGGCGAGGTCAAGCTCGCCGCCTGCGGGGAAAACCTCGCCGTGCTGGTCGCCGGGACGGTGCGCGAAGACCCGCTCGAGCTCCTCAGCCGGCCGCGGCTGATCCATTTCCTGCAGGCGGCGGCGCGGCCGTTCAGCATCGTGATCATCGACACGCCGGCCGCGGAGCGCGGCCCGGACTACGAGCTCTTCGCCGCGCTGGCCGGCGGCGCGCTGCTCGTCGTGCGCCCGGGCGAGGATGCGGCGCGGCTCGCAACGCTCCGGCGGCGGCTCACGCACTGCGCCGCGCGCCCGGTCGCCACCATTTTCAGCCGGTGATGGAGGAGCGCGGCTACGTCGCCGAGGCGCTGCTCGAGCGCCTGCGGACGGAGGGCATCGGGCTGCGTGTCGTCGACGACCCGGAGCTGAACCTCGCCGTGCCGCGCGGCTCGCTCGAGCAGATACCGCGGCTCGTCGCGCGCTTCGCGCAGGACATCGACCTGCGCTTCGTCGGCCTCGAGCGGCCGTCGCGTCACGCGTGGCGCACGATGCTCGCGTGGACCGACGAGGTGGGGCAGCCGCGGTTCCTGGCGGCCCGTTTCTTCGTCGGCGCGGAGGAAGGCGACGCGCCCGCCGCGCTTTTCGCCTGCGGCCTGGTCGACGCCGTGGAGAGGGCCTCGCTGCCGGAGGAGCGCGCCGCGTGGCTTACCGCCCGGTTCAACGAGGACCCGGCCGGCGCCACCGAGCACATCTCGCGGCGCTGGCGCAACGATGCCCATGCGCGCCTCATCGCGCAGGCGGCGCGCCACGGCAACTGGGCGGCGGTTCGCAGCCGCATGAAAGAACTCCGGCGCGGGCTGAGGCTCATCCGGGCGCCGCAGCTTCGCCCCTCGCGCGTGACGGTGCTTTTCGCCGGGCGCGAGACGCCGCAGCGCTCCAACCTGATGACCCACGTCCAGGGCCGCCTCGCGCCGCTCGGCCTCGACATCTTCGAGGACCACGCCGGCAACGCCCGCGGCGCCGATTTCCGCGTGGTGTTCGACGGCCCGGAGGCGCTCGATTCGGCCGACGCGGTCTGCGTCAGGAATGCCTCGCTGCCGGCGATGGTGTCGCAGGTCGAGCGCGCGCTCCTCCGCTGGCTGGAATGGCGCGTGGAGCGGCGCTTCCCGGAAGCGGTGGTGGGGGCCAACCCGCTTTCCGCGCGGCTTCTGCAGACCCCGGGGCTGGGCGCCCTCATGGGGTGGCTCCTCCAGTGCCGCATCCACGCCCGGCTGCGCTCGCCGCTCCTCATGCCCGTACCGATGGGTATCGTCATCGAGGACGGCGTCCAGATCGGCAGCCGGGTGACGGTCATGCACCAAACGACCATAGGCCGGAAGAACCCTGTCGGGCAGGGGCAACACGGCGGCGGGCTGCCGGTGATTGAGGATAACGTGTTCATCGGCGCGGGCGCCAAGGTGCTCGGCCCGGTGCGCATTGGCCGCGGCGCCACCGTAGGTGCGAACGCGGTCGTGACCCGGGACGTGCCGTCGCATTGCACGGTCGTGGGAGCGAACCGCATCCTCGGGATAACCGGGGAATCCGCCGAACCGGGCGTCGGGACCCGGCGACACGAGGAAGTTGCGACTGTCGTGAACACCTGACATTGGCCGCGGTCCAACGGCATGGAACGATTCCACGATGCTGCAAGCCGCGAAGAACGCCGCCCGATCGATCGCGGCCCTGCTGCCTTACCCGCGCTCCTTCCTCGGGTTGCTGCTCACCGCCTTTACGCTGGTGATGCTGCCCCTGGTGGGCGCGCTGGCCTACTCCGCCTGGAACACCGAGCGTCTCGCCGGTCTTAGCCGCAGTGCCGTCTTCAACGCTTCGCAGGCGGCGCGCGCCAGCCGCTCCCTCGTCGACCGCATCGCGGCGATCGAGCGGGTCGCCCAGCAGATGGCCGTGCTCAACGACCCGGACCTGACCGTCGACTACGCGCGCATCCACCGCAGCTTCAAGCAGCTCGCCGACGAGATCGCGCAGCTGCCGCTGGACGAGGCGCAGATCGCGGCGCTCAACCGCACCGTCGAGCACGAACAGAGCCTCTACGACCTGCTCACCGACAATCCGCGGCGCAAGCTCGACACCAAGATCGTCAGCCAGCGCATGGACGGCCTGATCGAGAGCGCGCGCGAGGTGCTGGCGATCAACAACCGCATCGTCGACCGCGAAGTGGCGCGCCTGCGGCTCAAGGCCGAGCAGGCGCAGCGCGGGCTGGTCGTGCTGGTGTTTCTCAGCACCGCGGTGGCGCTGACGATCGCCCTGGCGCTGACCCGCTACATCGCGCGGCCGATCTCCGAGATCGACGGCGCCATCCGCCAGCTGGGCGGCGCCGACTTCTCGCGGCCGATTTCCGTGCGCGGCCCCGAGGATCTGCGCTATCTGGGACGAAGGCTCGACTGGCTGCGAAGGC
The DNA here is from genome assembly GCA_035699685.1 of Burkholderiales bacterium. Taxonomy (GTDB): domain Bacteria; phylum Pseudomonadota; class Gammaproteobacteria; order Burkholderiales; family SG8-39; genus SCGC-AG-212-J23. Next base: position 15,334 of record DASSPL010000501.1, read on the forward strand.
GGCTGGACGAGTTCGAGACGCAGAAGAACCGCTTCCTGCGGCACGTGTCGCACGAGCTCAAGACCCCGCTAACCGCCATCCGCGAAGGGGCGGAGCTGCTCAACGACAAGGTGGCCGGGCCGCTCGCGCCGATGCAGGTGCAGGTGGTCTCGATCATGCGCGACAACAGCGTGAAGCTGCAGCGCCTGATCGAGGAGCTGCTCGACTACCAGCGCGCGCTGCACGCGGCGGCATCGCTCGAGGTGAAGCTGATCTCGCTCAACACGCTGGTGCAGGACGCGGTGCGCGCGCACGAGCTGGCGGCGCAGGCGAAGGGCCTGCGCCTCTCGATCGACGCCGAGGCGGCGTCGCTCGAGGGCGATCCGCAGAAGCTGCGCTCGATCATCGATAATCTCGTGTCGAACGCGGTGAAGTTCACGCCGCCGGGCGGCACGATCGAGGTGCGCGCGCGCGCCTTCGCCGGCGAGGCGGTGATCGAGGTCAAGGACAGCGGGCCCGGGGTGCCGCCCGAGGAGCGCGAATCGATCTTCAACCTGTTCTTCCGCGGCCGGCAGAAGGCCGACGGCACCCGGGTGAAGTCGAGCGGCCTGGGCCTGGCGATAGCCCGGGAGCTGGTCGAGGCCCACGGCGGCCAGATCGCCGTCGTGGGAACCCAGGGAGGTCATTTTCGTGTAACGCTGCCGCGCCGTTCGGCGCGTGCGCTGGCCGACGCCGCGTAACGACGGCCGAGTGAAAATTTGCCGGTTCACCAGGAAGGAATTGAAAAAATGGATGTAGCGAAGGCGAAGAACGAAAGCGCCAAGATCCTCCTTGTCGACGACGACAAGGATCTGCTGCAGCTGATCGCCATGCGGCTGTCGGCCGCGGGCTATGAGGTCACCGCCGTCGAGTCAGGGGAGGCCGCGCTCGCCAGCCTGGCGGTGGCGCGCCCGCAGGTGGTCATCACCGACCTGCGCATGCAGGGCATGGACGGCATGGCCCTGTTCGACGCCATCCACCGCGACTCGCC
>DASSPL010000502.1:0-16606 GCA_035699685.1 Burkholderiales bacterium
CACCTGCGTCACCGGGATGCCGTGCGACATGATCACGGCCGCGGTGCCGCGGGTGGCGAGGAGCGAGAAGCCGAGATCCGACAGGTCGCGCGCCACCTGCACCGCCTGCAGCTTGTCGCCGTCGCGCACGCTGATGAACGCATTGCCGCCCGTGGGCAGCTTCACGCCCGCCGCGAGCTGCGACTTGACGAAGGCCTCGCCGAACGTGCGTCCCACCCCCATCACCTCCCCCGTGGACTTCATCTCAGGTCCGAGGATGGTATCCACGCCGGGGAAGCGCGCAAAGGGGAACACCGCCTCCTTCACCGAGAAGTACCACGGCGTGATCTCCTCGGCGCCCTGCTCGCGCAGGCTCTTGCCGGCCATGCAGCGCGCCGCGATCTTGGCGAGCGCCTGGCCGGTGGCCTTGGAGACGTACGGCACGGTGCGCGATGCCCGGGGATTGACCTCGAGGACATAGACGGTGTCGCGCTGCACCGCGTACTGCACGTTCATCAGCCCGACGACCTTCAGCGCGCGCGCCATCTGCGCCGTCTGGCGCTTCAGCTCCCGCTCGATGTGGCTCGGCAGCGAATGCGGCGGCAGGCAGCAGGCCGAGTCGCCCGAGTGCACGCCGGCCTGCTCGACGTGCTCCATCACCCCGCCGATCAGCACGTCGCCGCCCGCGTCGCAGATGCAGTCGACGTCGACCTCGATCGCGTCGGTGAGGTAGCGGTCGAGCAACACGGGAGAGTCGTTCGAGACCTTCACCGCTTCCCTCATGTACCGCTCGAGCTCGGACTGCTGGTGGACGATCTCCATCGCGCGGCCGCCGAGCACGTAGCTCGGGCGCACCACCACCGGATAGCCGATGTCCTCGGCGTGCTTCACCGCCTCCGCCGCCGAGCGCGCCGTGCGGTTGGGCGGCTGGCGCAGCTTCAGCTTCTCGAGCAGCTTCTGGAAGCGCTCGCGGTCCTCGGCGATGTCGATCGAGTCGGCGCTGGTGCCGATGATCGGCACGCCGGCGGCGGCGAGGTCGCGCGCCAGCTTGAGCGGCGTCTGCCCGCCGTACTGCACGATCACGCCCCACGGCTTTTCCCTGTCGAAGATCTCGAGCACGTCCTCCAGGGTGAGGGGCTCGAAGTACAGCCGGTCGGAGGTGTCGTAGTCGGTCGAGACGGTCTCCGGGTTGCAGTTGACCATGATGGTCTCGAAGCCGTCCTCGCGCAGGGCGAGCGCCGCGTGCACGCAGCAGTAGTCGAACTCGATGCCCTGGCCGATGCGGTTGGGCCCGCCGCCGAGCACCATGATCTTCTTCTTCGCCGTCGGCTGCGACTCGTCCTCCTCCTCGTAGGTGGAGTACATGTACGCGGTCTTGGTGGCGAACTCGGCGGCGCAGGTGTCGACCCGCTTGTACACCGGCCGGATGCCAAGCTCCTGGCGCCGCGCGCGCACCTTCCTCTCGTCGCTGTTGAAGAGGTACGCGAGCCGCCGGTCGGAGAAGCCCTTGCGCTTCAGCGTGCGCAACGTGGACGCGTCGATGTCTTCCAGCCGCCGGTCGTCGAGCTCCATCTCCAGCTCGACGATCTCCTTGATCTGGTCGAGGAACCAGGGATCGATCCGGGTGAGGCGGAACACCTCCTCCAGGGTGAAGCCGTTCTCGAACGCGTCGCCGACGTACCAGATGCGCTCGGGGCCGGGCTCGCCGAGCTCCTTCTCGATCAGCTCGCGGTCGCGCGTCTTCTGGTTGAGGCCGTCGACGCCGATCTCCAGGCCGCGCAGCGCCTTCTGGAACGACTCCTGGAAGGTGCGGCCGATGGCCATCACCTCGCCCACCGACTTCATCTGCGTGGTGAGGCGGTCGTTGGCCTGCGGGAACTTCTCGAAGGCGAAGCGCGGCACCTTCGTCACCACGTAGTCGATCGTCGGCTCGAAGGACGCCGGCGTCGCGCCGCCGGTGACCTCGTTGGCGATCTCGTCGAGCGTGTAGCCCACCGCCAGCTTCGCCGCGACCTTGGCGATGGGGAATCCGGTCGCCTTCGAGGCCAGGGCCGAGGAGCGGGAAACGCGCGGGTTCATCTCGATCACCACCATGCGCCCGTCCTGCGGGTTGATCGCGAACTGCACGTTCGAGCCGCCGGTGTCGACGCCGATCTCGCGCAGCACCGCGATCGAGGCGTCGCGCATGATCTGGTATTCCTTGTCGGTCAGCGTCTGCGCCGGCGCGACGGTGATCGAGTCGCCGGTGTGCACGCCCATCGGGTCGAGGTTCTCGATCGAGCAGACGATGATGCAGTTGTCCTTGCGGTCGCGGACCACTTCCATCTCGAACTCTTTCCAGCCCAGCAGGGATTCCTCGATCAGCAATTCCCGCGTGGGCGACGCTTCCAGCCCGCGCTCGCAGATGGCGACGAATTCCTCGCGGTTGTAGGCGATGCCGCCGCCGGTGCCGCCCAGCGTGAACGACGGGCGGATGACCACCGGGTAGCCGATGCCCGCCTGCACCTGCAGCGCCTCCTCCATCGAGTGCGCGAGCGCCGAGCGCGCCGAGCCGAGCCCGATGCGCGTCATCGCCGCCTTGAACTTCTCGCGGTCCTCGGCCTTGTCGATCGCCTCGCGCGAGGCGCCGATCATCTCGACGCCGAACTTCTTCAGCACGCCCTCGCGCGCGAGGTCGAGCGCGCAGTTGAGCGCCGTCTGCCCGCCCATCGTCGGCAGCAGCGCGTCGGGCTTCTCCTTCTCGATGATGCGCGCCACCACCTGCCAGGTGATCGGCTCGATGTAGATGGCATCGGCCGTCTCCGGGTCGGTCATGATCGTCGCCGGGTTGGAATTGACCAGCACCACGCGGTAGCCCTCGGCGCGCAGCGCCTTGCACGCCTGTGCGCCGGAGTAGTCGAACTCGCACGCCTGGCCGATGACGATCGGGCCCGCGCCGATGATCAGAATGCTCTTGATGTCGTTGCGCTTAGGCATTCACCGATAAATGGTGACAGTCACCATTTTTCTCAGGTCTTTGCATCGCTCATCAGCCGCGCGAAGCGATCAAAGAGATACCCGATGTCGTGCGGCCCCGGGCTCGCCTCGGGATGCCCCTGGAAGCAGAACGCCGGCCGGTCGGTCCGCGCCAGTCCCTGCAGGGAACCGTCGAAGAGGGAGACGTGCGTCGCCCGCAGGTTGGACGAGATCGAGGCCGGGTCGACGGCGAAGCCGTGGTTCTGGCTGGTGATGACCACCTGGTTGGTGTCGAGATCCTTCACCGGGTGGTTGGCGCCGTGGTGGCCGAACTTCATCTTCAGGGTCTTGGCGCCGGACGCGAGGCCCATCAGCTGGTGGCCGAGGCAGATGCCGAACACCGGCACGCTGGTCGCATCGAGGATCTCGCCGATCGCCTCGATGGCGTAGTCGCAGGGCTCCGGGTCGCCGGGGCCGTTCGAGAGAAAGACGCCGTCGGGCTTCAGCTTGAGGACGTCCTTCGCCGCAAACTGCGCCGGTACGACGGTGACCCTCGCGCCGCGGTCGACGATCATCCTGAGGATGTTGCGCTTGATGCCGTAGTCGTAGGCGACCACATGCGCCTTGGCATTCCCGCCGCGGACGTAACCCCTGCCCAGCTGCCAGCTGCCTTCGGTCCATTCGTACGGCTCGCGGATCGTGACCACCCTGGCGAGGTCCATGCCGGCGAGGCCGGGAAATTTGCGCGCCTCGGCGAGTGCCTGCTGCTCGTCGACTTTGCCCGCCATGACGCAGCCGTTCTGCGCGCCCTTCTCGCGCAGGATGCGCGTCAGCATGCGCGTGTCGAGGTCGGCGATGCCGACAACATCGTGCTTCCTGAGATACGAGCCCAGGTCCGCCTGTGCGCGCCAGCTGGAGACGCGGCGCGGCATGTCGCGCACGACGAGCCCGGAGGCGTAAACCCTGGGCGACTCGTGGTCTTCCTCGTTCACGCCGGTGTTGCCGATGTGCGGATACGTGAGCGTGACGATCTGCCGGCAGTACGACGGATCGGTGAGGATTTCCTGGTAGCCGGTGATCGCGGTGTTGAACACCACCTCGCCGACGGCAATGCCCGCGGCGCCGATCGAGCGGCCGCGGAAGACCGTCCCGTCTGCGAGTGCTAGAAGGGCGGCGTCGTGGGTGGCGTCCATTTCTTGATGCGGATGTGAAAAGCGGGAAAGGCTTCCGCCCTTCCCGCTCCCTTGGCGCAATTATAAGGAAACTTAGCGCCTGAGCGACGTTTTCAGCTTCTCCACCGCTTCATGCAGGCACGCGGTCTTGTCCCTGAGCTTGGGGTCCTTGTTCACGACGGACGTGCATTCCGCCCACTGCTCGGCCCGGGACAGCACCATGACGCGCCCGGGCGCCATCAGGCCGGGCTTCGCCACCCGCTCGTAATCGCCGCTGCTACGCATCGTCGCTGCATCGACGTAGCCGACGATCAGGTACTGGTAGGCCCAGAAGCTCGCCGGCGAGGCCTTGAAGTCGCGGTGCAGCTGCTCCTCGAGCTGCTGCATGGCCTTCGCCGCGCTTTCCACGTTGTCGCCCATGCAGCCGGCATACCAGCCGTAGGTCTTGGACGCGGGATAGGTCACGCGCGCCTCGACCACATAGCCCGGCCCGCCGCAGACCGCGCCGACCTGCGGCTGCTCGAGCAACCGGGCGTTGAACGGCGAGACCTTCTCGTAGGCGCTCGCCAGCGCGGCGGCGTTCCGGCGCAGTTCCGCCTCGCCCTTGCCGGCGACGAACGTCGCCACGCCGAGCTCGCGGCCTTCCTGCGTGGTGAGCTTGAAGGTGACGACGCCGCGCATCGGCTCGCCCGCGCCGCCTTCGCCGAAGCCGCGGCCGGCGACGAACGGCGCGCGCGGCCGCGCGGCGGCGGCTTTCGCCTTGTTGGCGGCTTCCTCGGCGGCCTTGTCGGCCGCCGCCTTCGCCTCCGCGAGCTGGCGCTCCTTCTCCGCCTGCTGGCGGCGCTGCTCGGCTTCCTGCGCCGACTTCTCCGCCGCGACGCGATCAGCGGCCGCCTTCGCATCCGCGGCCGCGCGAGCTTCGGCGATCGCACGCTCGCGTTCGGCGCGATCCTTGTCGGCGGCAGCCTTCTCCGCTGCGCGCCTCTCGGCCGCCGCCGCGCGCTCCGCGGCGGCCCTGGCTTCCGCGATCGCGCGGTCGCGCTCCGCGGCCAGCTTGTCGGCGGCCGCCTTCGCCTCGGCGCGCTTCGCCTCCTCCCTGTCCTTTTCAGGCGCTTTCGCGACGGCCTTCGGCGCTGCGCGCGGCCGGTCGTCCGCCAGCATGGAAAGCTCGAGCGCCCAGGTGGGCAGCTCGGCTGCGGTGATCTCGATCTGATCGCCGCCGCGGCTGCGCACCGGCTGGCCGCGGCGGATGAAGTACGACTCGCCGGCGCCGCTCTGCCTGCCCGCGGCGAACGTGGCTTCGGAAATGCGGCTGATCCTGCCGCCGGCGTAGATGCGGACCACGCCGCGGCCGTCGGCGAGACCGTCGGTGCACTTGCCGCTCCAGCGGATGCGCGAGGCGCCGCTCGCCTCGCCCTGCGGCAGGTACAGCTTGCAGCCGTCGGCGGTGACTTCGGTAGTGCCGGCGGGCGCCTGCGCGATCGCGCCTTGCGCCAGCAGCAAGCCGATGGCGGCCAGCATGCTTCGCTTCATCTACCCCCCTACTTCAGCCCCAGCACGTCTGCCATGTCGTAAAGACCGGGCGGCCTGCCGCGCAGCCATTTCGCCGCGCGCACGGCGCCCGCGGCGTACGTCATGCGGCTCTGCGAGCGCACCGTGACCTCGACGCGCTCGCCCTGACCGGCGAAGACCACCGTGTGCTCGCCGACGATGTCGCCGCCGCGGACCGCGTGGAAGCCGATCTGCTTCGCCGGCCGCTCGCCGGTATCGCCCTGCCTTCCATGGCGCGCGACGTCGGCGAGGTTCCTCTTCAGCGCCTGTGCCACGACCTCGCCGATCCTGAGCGCGGTGCCCGACGGCGCGTCGACCTTGTGGCGGTGATGCGCCTCGAGGATCTCGACGTCGTAGCCGTCGCCGAGGATTTTCGCCGCGGTCTCGGCGAGCTTGTACACGGCGTTGACGCCGACCGCGAAGTTCGCCGCCATGACGATCGGGATGCGCTTCGCCGCATCGGCGATCGCCTGTTTCTGCGGCGCGGAAAATCCCGTGGTGCCGATGACCATCGCGCGCGCGTGCTTGAGGTTCGCGAGCGTTCCTTCGGGCCGGGTGAAATCGATCAGCACGTCGCACGACGCGGCGGCATCCGGGCTGGTGCCGATCTTGACCGCTCCGACGGAGCCGCTCGCCAGGTCGAATGCGGCGCCGAGCTCCAGATCCTTCTCGGCCTGCACCGCCTCGATCAGCGTGCGGCCCATCCGGCCGCCGGCGCCGGCAATGGCGATTCTCGTAACCTGAGTCGTAACCTGAGTCATCTTCCGGCCGCCGGCGACACGATGTCGCCCTCCATGCGGGCGAGCTTGCCGTCGCTGAAGAAAAGGGCGAGCTTGCGGCTCTCGCGCTTGCCGGCCGAGGTCTCGCGCCAGTAGACGTAATCCCAGCGGTCGGCGTGGAAGATGTCGGTGAGCAGCGGCGTGCCGAGCAGGAAGCGAACCTGCTCTCGCGTCATGCCGGGCTTGAGCTGCTGCACCATCTCCTGCGAGACGAAATTGCCCTGCTGGATATCGGGCTTGTACGGCGTGATGCCGGGGATGCGCGGCACGCCGCATCCGGTGATGACGAGCAGCAGGGCGACGAGGCAGGCCGTACGAATCATGGATGCCTATAATGATAGTCGATGAGTAGCACGCAAAGCCTCAAGGACAGCGGGCTCAAGGCGACGCTGCCGCGGCGCAAGATCCTCGAGCTGTTCGAGGGCAGCAAGGTGCGCCACCTGTCCGCCGAGGACGTCTACAAGGCGCTCATCGCCGAAGGCATCGACATCGGCCTCGCTACCGTCTACCGAGTGCTGACGCAGTTCGAGCACGCGGGGCTGCTCTCGCGGCAGCACTTCGAGACCGGCAAGGCGGTGTTCGAGCTGAACCAGGGCGGCCACCACGACCACCTCGTCTGCCTGCAGTGCGGCCGCGTGGAGGAGTTCTACGACGCCGAGATCGAGCGGCGGCAGAACGACGTCGCCCGGGGGCGCGGCTTCCAGCTGCGCGGGCATTCGCTCGCCCTGTACGCCGATTGCACCAAGAAAGCCTGTCCTTACCGTCCGGCCTAGCGTTTCCGCTGTAGGCGATTACCCGTCGTGGCGATTCGCCGCCAATTTCAGCGCCGGCGTGACGCGATTTGCGTCGACCGGAGGATAGGCGCCGCCGCGGCGCGCGCGGACAATGGGTCTCGCTGCATGAGGAGGCCGCAATGGAATCGCCGCAGGATCTGAGAGTTCTCGTCGTCGAAGACAACCATGACGTAGCGGAGATGCTACGTAACCTGCTGGCGACGTGGGGCTTCACCGTCGAAGTGGCGCACACCAGCCAGGAAGGCATCGAGGCGGCACGCCAGCTCGCGCCGCACGTGGTGCTCTGCGACATCGGCCTGCCCGACGGCGACGGCTACATGGTCGGCAGCGTGCTGCGGCAGAGCGACCCCACCACCGGCTCGCGGCTCATCGCCGTCACCGGCCACGGCGAGCCGATCGACCGCCAGCGCGCGCTCGCCGCGGGCTTCGACCAGCATTTCGCCAAGCCGGTCAACACCGACCTGCTGCTGCGCGAGATTTCCGCAGCGTACTGACCACTTAAGCTTTTCTTAAGGCCTAGCCGTCCAGCAGCTCCGCGGCGTGCTTGCGCGCGGTGGCCTCGGCGCCGCCGAGCATGCGCGCCAGCTCGTCGATGCGCTCGGCACGGTCGAGCCGCTGCACCTTGACCTTCAGGCTCGGCGATTTCGAGACGGCCCACTGCGCGTCGCCGCATGCCGCGACCTGCGGCAGGTGCGTGACGCACAGCACCTGGCGGTCCTTGCCCAGGCGCCTGAGCGAGCGGCCGATGGTCTCGGCCACGGTGCCGCCGATGCCCGAATCGACCTCGTCGAACACCAGCGTCGCGACCGGAGATGCCTTCGCCGCGACCAGCTGGATCGCCAGGCTGATGCGCGAAAGCTCTCCGCCCGAGGCGACCTTGGCGAGCGGCCGCAGCGGCAGGCTCGGGTGCGAGGCCACCTCGAACTCGACCTGCTCGTTGCCGTTCGCCGTCGGATGCTCGGTCTTCTGAAGCGCGACGTTGAAGCGCGCGGCCTGCATCGCAAGCTGCGCCAGCGCCGCGGTGACGGCCTTCGACAGCGCCTGCGCGCCGCTCGTGCGTTTCGCCGACAGCTTCTTCGCCGCGGCGTCGTAGCGGGCCCGGGCGGCAGCAACCTCTTTCTGTAATTGATCGGGATTGACCGCCAGGTCCAGCTCGTGCAGCCGCTGCTCGAGCTCGGCAAGCCTGGCCGGCAGCTCCTCCGGACGCGCGCGATGGCGCCGCGCCGCGCCGTGCAGCGCTTCGATGCGCGCCTCGGCCTCGCGCAGCGCCCCGGGGTCGAGGTCGACGCGCGATGCGTAATGGCGCAGCTCCCGCACGGCCTCCTGCGCCTGCGCTTCGGCCGACTCGAGCAGGTCTACGACTTCATTCAGCTTGTTGTCGTGCTCGGAGAGCGACTTCAGCCGGCTCGCCACCGCGCTGATCTGCGAGAGCGCGGCGCCCTCGGCCTCCGCGAGCGCCTCGAGCGACGACTGCGCCCCGGCGAGCAGGCTCGAGCCGTGCTGCAGGCGCTTGTGCTCCGCGGCGACCTGCTCCCACTCGCCCTCTCGCGGCGCGAGCTTGCGCAAATCATTCACCCTCTCGCTTATGTCGGCGCGCTCGGCTTCGCGCTGCGCGAACTGCGCGCTCGCTTCGACCGCGACCTGCTCCAGCCGCTTCCAGTCACGGTAAGCAGCGGACACCTCGACCGCCAGCGCGTCGGCGCCGGAATGCGAATCCAGGAGCTCGCGCTGCGAAGCGGCGCGCAGCAGCGACTGGTGCGCGTGCTGGCCGTGGAGGTCGAGCAGGCGCTCGCCGGCTTCCTTCAGCTGCGCGAGCGTGGCGGCGTGGCCGTTGATGAAGCAGCGCGAGCGGCCCGAGCGATCGATCGAGCGGCGCAGGATGAGCTCGCCCGGATCGCCCGCCATGTCCTGTTCCTCGAGCCAGCGGGCGAGCTCCTTGGAGACGTAGAACACCGCGGACAGCTCGGCGCGCTCCTTGCCCTCGCGCACCACGGCGGCATCGGCGCGCCCGCCGACGAGGAGCTCGATGGCATCGACCAGCATCGACTTGCCGGCGCCGGTCTCGCCGGTGAGCACGTTGAAGCCTTCACCCGGCTCGAGCGAGGCGTGGTCGAACAGCACGAAGTCCCGGACGTCCAGCGCGCGCAGCATGCCTATTTGTTTTCTTTGGTCAGCCCTTCGCTCCAGCGCAGCTTTTCCCTCAGGGTGGCGAAGTAGCGGTAGCCCGGCGGGTGGACGAAGCGCACCACGTCGGCCGAGCGCCTGAGCACCAGGCGGTCGCCGTCCTGCAGGTCGGCGAGCGCGAGGCCGTCGAAATGCGCCCGCGCGTCCAGCGCGTGCTTGAGGGCGATCTGGATCACGGTGCGGTCGCTGATGCTGACCGGCCGCGCCGACAGCGTGTGCGGGTTGAGCGGCACGAGCGCCAGCGCGGGGACCGCGGGATGCAGGATCGGCCCCTGCGCGGAGAGCGCGTAGGCCGTCGAGCCGGTCGGCGTCGCGACGATCATGCCGTCGCCGCGCAGCGTGTAGATGTATTCGCCGTCGAGCGAGAGCTCGAACTCGATCAGGCGCCCCTGCGAGCCCTTGCTGACCACCGCTTCGTTGAGCGCCAGCGTCCGAAGGAGCGATTCGTCGCCGCGCAGCACCTCGGCATCGAGCAGCGCGCGCTCCTCCATCGTGTACTTGCCGTCCAGGATGGCGCCGATGCCGGCCTGCATGTCGCGGTGGCCGATGTCGGTCATGAAGCCGACGCGGCCCTGGTTCACCCCGACCACCGGCACCTTGTGGCGCACGAGGTTGCGGGCCGCCGCCAGCAGCGTGCCGTCGCCGCCGACCACGACGGCCAAGTCTGCCGAGGAGCCGATGGAGGCATAGTCCGCCCCGTGCGCGCCGATCTCGGCGGCGGTTTCCTTCTCGATGACCGTCTGGCAGCCGCGCTTTTCGAGAAACGCGGTGAGCTCTCGAAGGGAGGCGGCGATCTCCGGGGTGCCGAGCTTGCCGATCAGAGCAACGCGTCTAAAGCTCGGTTTCACCGCGGCGATGGACATTCGCGGCGAGTGTACAATGGATTTCATGCTCGACAAGCGCGCACAAATCCTTCTTAAGACGTTGATCGAGCGTTACATTGCGGAGGGCCAGCCGATCGGCTCGCGCACCCTCTCCAAGTACTCGGGGCTCGATCTTTCTCCGGCCACGATCCGCAACGTGATGGCCGACCTGGAGGAGCTGGGACTCATCTCCAGCCCGCACACCTCGGCCGGCCGCGTGCCGACGCCGCTCGGCTACCGCTTCTTCGTCGACACGCTGCTGGTGATCAAGCCGCTCGAGTCGCAGGCGGTGCAGAAGATCGAGGTCGAGCTGCATCCGGACAACCCGCAGCGCATGATGCAGACGGCCTCGCAGATCCTTTCGCAGCTCACGCAGTTCGCCGGCGTGGTGATGACGCCGCGGCGGCGCTCGATGACCTTCCGCCACATCGAGTTCCTGCGGCTCTCCGAGAAGCGCGTGCTGCTGATCGTCGTCACGCCCGACGGCGACGTGCAGAACCGCATCCTCTTCACCGAGCGCGAGTTCAAGCCCTCCGAGCTGATCGAGGCGGCGAACTACATCAACCAGCACTACTCGGGGCAGAGCTTCGAGGACGTGCGCTCGAAGCTGCAGACCGAGCTCTCGGAGCTGCGCCGCGACATGATCCACCTGCTCACCACCGCGGTGGAGGCCGGCAACCGCGCCGTCGCCGAGGGCAGCGAGCAATACGTCATCTCGGGCGAGCGCAACCTGCTATCGCTGCAGGACCTGTCGCAGGACATGAACCGCCTGCGGCAGCTGTTCGAGCTGTTCGAGCGCAAGACCTCGCTGCTGCAGATCCTGGATGTCTCGCTGCGCGGCCAGGGCGTGCAGATCTTCATCGGCGGCGAGTCCGGCTTCAGCGCCCCGGACGATGTCAGCGTCGTCACCTCGCCCTACAAGGTCGACGGCGAGGTCGTCGGCACCGTCGGCGTCATCGGCCCCACGCGCATGGCCTACGACCGGGTGATCCCGATCGTCGACGTCACCGCCAAGCTCCTCTCCAGCGCCCTGTCCCAGCATTAATGGGGTCAGACCCCATTAATTTTTAATTGGGGTCTGACCCCATTTAGTTGAAGAGCATCCTCCTAGTAAACCTCGGCACGCCGGACGCTCCCACGGAGGAGGCGGTGCGCGAGTACCTGGCCGAGTTCCTCTCCGATCCGCGCGTGGTGAAGCTGCCGCGCTGGCTGTGGCTGCCGATCCTGCGCGGCATCGTGCTGCGCAAGCGCCCCGCCGAGTCGGCGAAGAAGTACGCGGAGATCTGGCTGGCCGAAGGCTCGCCGCTCAAGGTGTACACCTCGCGGCAGGCCGACCTGCTGATGGAGCAGACGAACCTGCCGGTGGCCTACGCCATGCGCTATGGCCAACCGTCGATCGGATCGACCCTGTCCCGGCTGGAGGACCCGGTCATCGTGCCGCTCTACCCGCAATACGCCGAAAGCACGACGGAGAGCATCCTCGACCTGCTGCCGCCGGACGCGAACGTGGTGCGCGACTTCCACGACCATCCCGGGTACATCGCGGCGCTGGGCGCGCAGGTGCGCCGGCATTGGGGGATGAAGGGCCGCGGCACGATGCTCGTCATGAGCTTCCACGGCTTGCCGAAGAAAGGCGCTGAAGAGTACGAGCGGCAGTGTCGGCGCACGGCCGAGCTGCTGGCGCGGCATCTTCAGCTCAAGGCGGGCGAATGGCGCCTCGCCTTCCAGTCCCGCTTCGGCTACGCGAAGTGGCTCGAGCCGTACACCGAAGCCACGCTGGCCGAGCTGGCGAAGGACCATCCGCGCGTCGACGTGTTCTGCCCCGGGTTCGTCGCCGATTGCCTCGAGACGCTGGAAGAGCTCGGCATCCGCGGCAAGGAGGTGTTCCTCGCCGCGGGCGGCCGGGAGTTCCACCTCATTGCCTGCCTCAACGAATCGCCGGAGTGGATCGCCGCCCTTGGAAGGATCGCGAGTCGTACTCCTGCCTGATCTGGCGGCGGTAGCGCACGAGCAGGAGCTGCATCGCGACGCAGACCAGCAGCATGCCGATGATGAGAGCCGTCAGCACCTGCCACTGCGTGCGCTCCATGCGCTCGATCAGCTCGGTGACGTCGGTGTAGACCTCGAACACCGCCTCGACGTCGGCCAGCTCGTTGCGGCGCACCGGCACGTAGGTGGAGATGATGTTGCGGTCGGAGATCGCGCCTTCCCATGCGTCGAAATGGTCGCGGCGCGTGATCTCGCTCGCCGCTTCCCCGCTCCGGGCACGAAGGAAGCCCTGGTTGGCCGATTTCTCCTCGCCGATCTGACCGGGATCGGTGGAGAACACCGTGAGGCCCCTCAGGTCATAGATCTTCACCTTCACCACGTTGAGGCCGCGCGAGAGGACGTGCAGGTCGCGCTCGATCAGCTGGATCTCGGGGTTGGTGACGAGGTCGCGCGGCGCGAGCTCGCCCGCCCGCGCCACGAAGCCGGCGTGCGACGTCCACAGCGCATTGACGAAGGCGTTGGTCAGGGCGACGTTGGAGCGCGTCTCGCCCTCGACCAGCGAATCCAGCACCAGCCCGCGGTAGAAGAGCGAAAGCCCGACGACCACGGCCACGAGGATGGCCAGGGCCAGCCACTGGCCGTACTGCAGGACACGGAGGAGTCGCGGGATCACCTACGGAGCGTACACACCCCGCTGCCCGCATCTTCCGCCTGCCAGCGAATCAGCGGCCCAGCAGACCCTTGAGCCGGTCGATGCGGGAGCTGCCGGAGCCGCCCTGGCCCTCCGCCTGTCCTTCGGCGGGTGGCTTGGACACCCCGAGGCGCTCCTCCAGCCGGCTGCGCACCTTTTCCCCGACCCGCGTTTTTGCCACGTCGGCGGCGACGGCGGAATAGTTCACGTCGTATTTCATGTCCTCGAAGGGGCCCTTCAGGTGCACCGGCACGGTGACGCCGGCGAGGTGCGCGAGGTCGGCGCCCCCCTGGCCCTTGGTGGTCGCCACCACGGCCGCCTTGGTGACGTAGTCGATGGTGCCGTTGCCGACGTCGATGTCGCCCCGGCCGGTGAGGCGGAAGAGCGGTGCCTTCATCTCCAGGTCCTCGTTGTGCGCCACCCCGTTCTTGATGGTGAACGAGGCCTTCAGCTCGGAGAAGTCGGTCGCCTGGTCCTGGCGTGCCGCGGCGCGCGCCTCCTGCGAGCCGAGCGCGGTCTTCGCCCTGCGCAGCGCCTCCGCGAGGTTGATCCCCTTGACCGCTCCGTCCTTGAGCTGCAGGCGGGCGTTGCCGGCGAGCGATTTCTTCATCGCATTGACAGTCTTGCCCGCCGCGGTGATATCGAGCGCGACGGTGCCCTTGCCCTCGAGCATGTCCTTCTGCGCGAAGTCGCGCAGCAGCGGTCCGACGGCGACGCCGTTGAGCGTCTCCTTCACCGCGACGCGGCCGTCGGCGTGCGCGGTGATCGCGCCGGACGCCGAGCCTTCGTACAGGTTCACGGAGTGCGGCGCCACGTCGAGACGGCCATTCGCCGCCTTGACCTCCGCCTTCAGGTTGGCGAGCTTGAGCCCCTTCACCTGCAGCGCGCCGAACTGCAGGCGGCCGTTGGCGTTCAGGTCCTTGAGGAACGACAGGTCGACCGGCGTGTCTTCCTCCTTCTTCTGCGGCGCGGGCTTTTCCGGCGCCTTCCCCTCCGTCGGCGTCGCGGCCGGCTTTTGCTTCTGCTTCTGATCGTCGCCCGTGTACCGGTCGAGGTTGATCTTGTCGACGTTGATATCGAAGAGATAGGAAGGCGGCGTGAACTTGGCAAGGCCGAGCTTCGCCTGGATGTTCGACTCGTCGAACTTGGCCGCGAGATCCGCGTTCACGGTCTGCTTTTCGAGGTCGGCCTTCAGGCTGCCGGTGATCGGAATCTTCACCGCCGGTTTTCCCTGCTCGACCATCGCGATATCGGCGCTGAGCTGCGGAATGGCAAGCGCCTTCGCCGACCCCTCCACGCCCGAGAGCTTGAGCTTCGCTTCCAGGTCGCGGGCCGCCTCTTTCAGACGCAGGTCGGCCGTGACCGCGCCGCCCTTGGCGGTGTCCGCGGCAATCACCAGCTCCGGCGCGGCGATGCGCGCTTCCAGGCTCTGTCCTTCCTGCTGGCCCTTGGCGTCGAGCGAGAAGCCCTTGACGCGGTACTCGTTTTTCTCCGGGTTGGCCGCGATGTCGCCCTTGGCGTTGACGTTGAGGTTCTTCATGCCGGCCGCGGCACCGGCGAGCTTCGCGTCGAGGTTGGAGATGGCGAACGCCTTCGCCGGCAGGTCGAACTTGTAGCCGGAGGCGATATCGACCTTGAGGTCGAGGTCCGGGTTCTTGCCCTTGGCCGCCGTCTTGAGCGAAAGCTTGCCGTCGGCCTGCTCGGCGATGCGGCCGGTGGAGAGCTCGATGTCGTTGAGCGCGATCTCCTGGCCGCTCGCCCGGTCGATGTAGGTGACCGCCGAGCGGTCGAGCTGGACGCCGGCGATGTCGAAGCCGACCGCCGCTTTTTCGCCTTTCTCCGCCTTTTCGGCCTTCTTTTCGGTACCTTTTTCCGGGGCCTTGGCGGCCGGGTCCCCGGTCTTGGCCTGCATCAGGTCGCTGAAGTTGAAGGTGCCGTCCTTCTCCTTGACGATGCGGGCTTTCAGCCCCGAGACGCGGATCTTGTCGACGATCGCCTCGCCGCGCAGGAGCGGCATCAGGGCCACCGATACGTGGGCCGAATCGAGGGTCACGAAGTTCTCCGCGCTGCCGCGCTCGGAGAAGGTGATGCCGTTCACCTTGGCGCCCAGGGCGGGGTAAAAGGCGACTTCCAGGTCGCCTTTGAGGCTCAGGGTGCGGCCGGTCTTCTCCTTGACCAGGCTCTCGATCTGGCCCTTGTACTTGTTCGGGTTGAAAGTCATGGCGAAAACCGCCACGCCCAGTACCAGAAGGACCAGGAGGCCCGCGATTACGTATATCGAAACCCTGATAGCTTTCATCGGTTAATCAGTAACTTGAATAAAGGCCGGGGGGTTGAAAAACACCTTGGCCAACCCCACTTCGACAAGATGCAGGAAGAGACCGTTCAGCCCCCGCAGTCCGAAAACGGGGCCAAATCCCTCGAAGACCAGCTGGCCGAGGCGCAAGCTCAGGCGCAGCAGCACCGCGACGCCATGCTACGCGCTCTGGCCGACAGCGAGAATGCCCGCAAGCGCTTCCAGGCCGAGGCCGCCAACTCGCAGAAGTACGCCGTCGAGCGCTTCGCCGAGTCGCTGCTGCCGGTGGTGGACAGCCTCGAGGCGGCGCTCGCCAATGCCGACGCCAGCCCCGGAGCCTTGCGCGACGGCGTCAACCTGACGCTGCGCCAGCTCACCCAGGCGCTCGAGAAGGCGCGCATCGCCCAGATCAACCCGGTGGCCGGCGAGCGCTTCGATCCGCACCGACACCAGGCGATGGCCGCCGTGCCATCGGAATCCGAACCGAATACCGTGGTGGCGACCATGCAGAAGGGCTACCAGCTGCACGACCGGATCCTGCGTCCGGCCTTGGTCACGGTAGCCAAACCGGTTGAAAAAGCGGATGGAAACCCCATCTCCGACACAGACTTAGATTGATAACGGGAACCCCATGGCAAAGATCATCGGCATCGACCTCGGAACGACGAACAGCTGCGTGGCGATCATGGAGGGCGGCAAGCCCAAGGTGATCGAGAACTCGGAAGGCGCCCGCACGACGCCTTCGGTCGTCGCCTACACCGACGACGGCGAGGTGCTGGTCGGCGCGCCAGCCAAGCGCCAGGCGGTGACCAACGCCAAGAACACCATCTACGCGGTGAAGCGCCTCATCGGCCGCCGCTTCGAAGAGAAGGAAGTGCAGAAGGACATCAACCTGATGCCCTACAAGATCGCGCGCGCCGACAACGGCGACGCGTGGGTCGAGGTGCGCGGCAAGAAGATCGCCGCGCAGCAGGTCTCGGCCGAGACCCTGCGCAAGATGAAGAAGACCGCCGAGGACTACCTCGGCGAGGAAGTGAAGGAAGCCGTCATCACCGTGCCGGCGTACTTCAACGACTCCCAGCGCCAGGCGACCAAGGACGCCGGCCGCATCGCCGGGCTCGACGTCAAGCGCATCATCAACGAGCCGACCGCGGCGGCGCTCGCCTTCGGCCTCGACAAGCAGCTGAAGAAGGACTCCAAGATCGCGGTCTACGACCTGGGCGGCGGCACGTTCGACATCTCGATCATCGAGATCGCCGACGTCGAGGGCGAGAAGCAGTTCGAGGTGCTCTCCACCAACGGCGACACGTTCCTCGGCGGCGAGGACTTCGACCAGCGCCTGATCGACTACGT
>DASSPL010000503.1:0-9333 GCA_035699685.1 Burkholderiales bacterium
AATGGCGGCAGTCCACGCAGCGCCGGAGCTCGTTCCGGATCTTGCCGATGACGTGAAGAGCCGCTCGGCGAACGCCGCAGCGTCGAAGCTGGAAAGTTTTGGCGGCGCAGCGATCGCCGGCGCGCTTTCGCGACTCAGCCCGGCGTTCGCGCAGGACGTCCTCGAGGCGCTGCCGAGGGACGCGCGCGAGCGCGCCCATGCCGCCGCGAGCGCCGAGCTGGCGCGGCAGTGGAAGGTCAACGCCGCGTACCCGAAAGAAAGCATCGGCCGCATGATGGAGCCGGTGGTTGCCGCGTACCCGCCGGAGCAAAGCGTCGGCGAGACCGTCGAGCAGCTGCGCGAGCTGGTGAAGACGACCTTCATCACTTATGTCTACGTCGTCGACGCCGGGTTCAAGCTGCTCGGCATCGTCACGATGCGCGATCTGCTGTTCAGCGATCACGCCAGCCAGCTGCGCAACGTCATGTACCGCGATCCGTTCGCGCTGCAGGCGCACGAGCCGCTGATGGACGCGATGAAGCTGGTGCTCGACCGCCACTTCCCGGTCTACCCGGTGGTCGACGAGCACAAGCGGCTGGTCGGCCTGGTGCGCGGGCAGAGCATGTTCGAGGCGCAGGCGATCGAGATCTCGCTGCAGGCCGGCACCATGGTCGGCCTGGAGAAGGAGGAGCGGCTCAACACGCCGCTGCTGCGCAGCCTGAAGATGCGCCACCCCTGGCTGCAGCTCAACCTGCTCACCGCGTTCCTTGCCGCCGCCGTGGTCGGCATCTTCCAGGACACCCTCGACCGCCTGGTGATCCTCGCGCTCTTCCTGCCGGTGCTCGCCGGCCAGTCGGGCAACACCGGCTGCCAGGCGCTCGCCGTCACGCTGCGCGGCATGACGCTCGGCGAGATGAAGCCCGGCACCGCGCGGCCGCTGGTCAGCAAGGAGACCTGGCTCGGCATGGCGAACGGCGCCGGCGTCGGCGTGATGGCCGGCCTCGGCATGTACATCACCGCGGCCGGCCAGGGCCAGGCGCAGCCGATCATGCTCGCCTTCGTCGTGTTCCTCGCCATGATCGGCTCGTGCATCTGCAGCGGACTGTCCGGCGCGCTCGTGCCGCTGACGCTGAAGCGCTTCGGCTTCGATCCGGCGACCTCGTCGAGCATCTTCCTCACCACCGCCACCGACGTGGTGAGCATGGGGATGCTGCTCGGCCTCGCGACGATACTGGTGCGCTGAGCTACGCCTCGTAGATCATCTTCCGGGTCATGCCGCCGTCGACGATGAAGTTGGCGCCGGTGGTGAACCCCGCCTTGTCGAGGAGAAAGGCGACCAGCTCGGCGATGTCTTCGCCGCGTCCGACGCGGCCCGCCGGATGCTGCGCGTGATCGGCGCGCCGGATCCGTGACTTGCCGGTGTCGATCCAGCCGGGGCTGATGCAGTTCACGCGCACCTGCGGCCCCAGGCTCATCGCCATGGCGTGCGTCAGCGCCACCACGCCGCCCTTGCTCGCGGCGTAGGCCTCCGTGTCCGGCTCCGACTGCAGCGCGCGCGTCGACGCGATGTTGACCACGGCGCCGCGCGCGCGGCGCAGATGCGGCGCGGCGTGCTTGGTCATGAGGAACACGCCGGTGAGGTTGGTGGCGATGCGCCGGTTCCACTCCCCGAGGGCGAGCTTCTCCAGCGGCCCGCTGTGCGCGTCGGCGATGCCGGCGTTGTTCACCAGCGCGTCGAGGCGGCCGAAGCGCTTCACCACCTGGCGCACGCACGAGCGCACCGACGGTTCGCGCGACACGTCGCAGCCGATCGCCACCATCCCGCCGGGCAGGCGGCGCGGCGCGGCAACATCGCACACCGCCACCCGGTAGCCCCGCTCCGCGAGCAGCCGCGCGATCGCTTCTCCGATGCCGCGCGCCGCGCCCGTTACCAGCGCCGCTTTTTGAGAGTATTCTCGGTCCATGGCCTAGCTTCGCTGAGGAGGAACGAGCGATGCAAGTGAAAGAGATCCTGCGCGTCAAGGGCAATCGCCTGCTGTCGATCGAGCCGTCGGGCCGGGCCGCCGATGCGGTGGCGACCATGGCGAAGGAAAATCTCGGCTCGCTGGTGGTCATGGAGCAGGGCCGCATGGTGGGCATGCTGACCTTCAGCGAGCTGCTGCGCGCGGTCGCGCAGCGCTCGGGCTCGCTCGGCGAGGTGCGCGTCGGCGACATCATGGTGCGCGACCCGGTCACGGCGACGCCGGACATGGAGGTCAACGACCTGCGGCGCACGATGCTCGACAGCGGCGCGCGCTACCTGCCGGTGATGCAGGACGGCAAGCTGATCGGCGTGATCTCGTTCCGCGACGTCGCCAAGGCGGTGCTCGAAGAGCAGGACTTCGAGAACAAGATGCTCAAGGGCTACATCAAGAACTGGCCTGCGTAGAAGAACCGTTCTAGCTCTGCTCGGCGCCGGCACCGGCGCCGCGGCAATCGCGGCGTGGCGGCATTGGCCGGAGCAGGGCTTCTGGAATCCCTGCCGCGCGGCGCTGCCGCCGCACATCGCCCATCACGAGCTGGTGCAGTCGGCGTGGTCGGGCATCGACCCGGCGCAGTGCTGGGATGCGCATTCGCACCTCGTGGGCGCCGGCGACACGCCGAGCGGCATCTACGTCAATCCGCGCATGGAAAGCATGCTCAACCCCGGCCTCTACGCGCGGCGCCTCTTCTTCCTCAACGCCGGCTGCGTGCACGACGCGCCGGGCAGCGTGGACGGCTCGTATGTCGAGCGCATGCACAATCTGCTCGACGGGATGAAGCCGGGCGTGAAGATGGTGCTCTTCGCCTTCGAGCGCGTGCACGACGAGCGCGGCCAGCCCAACCTCGACGGCAGCGCGTTCCACGTGCCCGACGCCTACGCGCGCGACATCGCGCGCGCGCATCCGCGCTATTTCGAATGGGCGGCCTCGATCCATCCGTACCGCGCCGATGCCGTGGCCGCGCTGCGCCAGGCGAGGGCCGACGGCGCGCGCGGGGTGAAGTGGCTGCCGGCCGCCATGGGCATCGACCCTGCTTCGCCGAAATGCGACGCCTTCTTCGCTGCGCTTGCAGAACTGCGCATTCCGCTGATCACCCACGCCGGCCTCGAGCGCGCGGTGCTCGGCCATGACACGCAGGACTTCGGCAATCCGCTGCGCCTGCGCCGCGCGCTCGACGCCGGGGTGCGCGTCGTCGTCGCGCACTGCGCGTCGATGGGCCGGGACCGCGACCTCGACCGCGGCGGCGCGATGACCGACAGCTTCGAGCTGTTCGCGCGGCTGATGGGCGAGAAGCGCTACGAGAAGAACCTGTTCGCCGACATCTCGGCGATGACGCAGTTCAATCGCGCCGGCCCGGCGCTCGCCCGCGTGCTGGAGGAAGAGGCGTGGCAGCCGCGGCTGCTGAACGGTTCGGACTATCCGCTGCCGGGCATCATGCCGCTGTTCTCGATCGACTACCTGGTCTCGCTCGGCCTGCTCGCCGCCAGCGCGGCGCCGGTGCTGCGCGCGATCCGCGAGCACAACCCGCTGCTCTTCGACTTCGTGCTGAAGCGCCACCTGCGCTCGCGCGGCAGGGGCTTCGCGCCGGGCGTGTTCCAGACCCGGCATTTCTTCCAGGTACCGTAGAAGTAGAATCGGACCGGTCATGTCCGGCAACAGCTTCGGCCTTCTCTACTGCGTCACCTCGTTCGGCGAGTCGCACGGCCCCGCCTACGGCGGCGTGGTCGACGGCTGCCCGCCGGGGATGGCGCTGTCGGCGGCCGACATACAGCGCGAGCTGGATAGAAGAAAACCGGGCACCTCGCGTCACGTCACGCAGCGGCGCGAATCCGACGCGGTGGAGATCCTCTCCGGCGTGTTCGAGGGCCGCACCACCGGAACGGCGATCGGCTTCCTCATCCGCAACGAGGACCAGCGCTCGAAGGACTACTCCGCCATCGCGCAGAAGTTCCGGCCGGGGCACGCGGACTACACCTACCTGCAGAAGTACGGCGTGCGCGACCCGCGCGGCGGCGGCCGCGCGTCGGCGCGCGAGACCGTGATCCGCGTCGCCGCCGGCGCGATCGCGAAGAAGTGGCTCGGCGAGCGCTACGGGGTGCGCGTGCGCGGCTACCTCGCGCAGCTCGGTGCCACCGCGATTCCCTTCGAGGACTGGCGCTTCGTCGATCAGAACCCCTTTTTCGCGCCGAGCGGGAGCCTGGTGCCGCGGCTGGAAAAGCAGATGGACGAGCTGCGCGAATCCGGCGATTCGTGCGGCGCGCGCGTCAACGTCGTGGCCGAGGGCGTGCCGGTCGGCTGGGGCGAGCCGGTCTACGGCCGGCTGGATGCCGACATCGCCGCGGCGATGATGGGGATCAACGCGGTGAAGGGGGTGGAAATCGGCGCCGGGTTCGGCGCCATCGTGCAGAAGGGCAGCGAGCACGGCGACGAGATGGCGCCGGGGGGCTTCCTGTCGAACCACAACGGCGGCGTGCTCGGCGGCATCTCCACCGGCCAGGACATCACCGTGTCGATCGCCCTCAAGCCCACCTCCAGCATCCGCCTGCCGCGCCGCACGATCGACGCGCAAGGCCGCGCCACGACAATAGAAACCACCGGGCGCCACGATCCCTGCGTCGGCGTCCGCGCCACCCCGATCGCCGAGGCGATGCTGGCCTGCGTGCTCATGGACCACGCGCTTCGCCACCGCGCGCAATGCGGTGACGTCGCGCCGGCGGTGAAGCTAGAAAAGCCTAAGAAAATCAATTAGAGTATGGCGACAAAACCTCCAAGAGAGAAGAACATGAGCAACAAGGGCCAGTTGCTACAAGACCCGTTTTTGAACACGCTGCGCAAGGAACACGTCCCCGTCTCGATCTACCTCGTGAACGGCATCAAGCTCCAGGGCCAGATCGAGTCCTTCGATCAATACGTCGTGCTCCTGCGCAACTCGGTCACGCAGATGGTCTACAAGCACGCCATCTCCACCGTCGTGCCGTCGCGCCCGATCAACCTGGGAGCGGAGAAGGACGCGGAGTAGGTTGCCCCGACAGAAGCAGGCAGTCCCCGCAGCACCGGCCGCTGATCACCGCGCGGCCATCATCGTGTGTCTGGATTTCGGCGACGACGACTATCGCGAGCGCGTCGAGGAGATCGTGCGCCTGGTGGCGAGCGCAGGCGTGGTGCGCCACCGCGTCGTCGGCGGGCGCAGGCAGCGCCCGGACCCGAAGTTCTACGCCGGCCGCGGCAAGATCGAGGAGATCGCCCGCGCCGCCGCCGAACTGAACGCGGGCTACGTGGTGTTCAACCACGAGATGTCGCCGGCGCAGCAGCGCAACGTGGAGAAGGAGCTCAGCGTGCGCACGCTCGACCGCACCGAGCTGATCCTGGAGATCTTCGCGCAACGCGCGCAGACCAACGAAGGCAAGCTGCAGGTGGAGCTCGCCCGCCTGCAGCACCTGGCGACGCGCCTGGTGCGCGGCTGGACGCACCTCGAGCGCCAGCGCGGCGGCTTCGGCGCCACCGGCGGCCCGGGCGAGACGCAGCTCGAGCTCGACCGCCGCTACATCGCCACCAAGGTGAAGACGCTGAAAGGCAGGCTGGCCCAGCTGCAGAAGCAGCGCACCGTGCAGCGCCGCGCGCGCAGCCGCGGCGACGTGCTGTCGGTCTCCATCGTCGGCTACACCAACGCCGGCAAGTCGACGCTGTTCAACGCGCTCGCCAACGCCAAGGCGTACGAGGCCGACCAGCTCTTCGCCACGCTCGATACCACCACGCGGCGCATCTGGATTCCCCCGGCCAACCCGGTGGTGCTGTCCGACACCGTCGGCTTCATCCGCGACCTGCCGCACACGCTGGTGGCCGCGTTCCGCGCCACGCTGGAGGAGACGGTGCACGCCGATGTGCTGCTGCATGTCGTCGACGCATCATCGCCGGCGCGCGAGATGCAGCAGGAGGAGGTGAACAAGGTGCTGGCCGAGATCGGCGCCGACGAGATCCCGCAGATCCTGGTCTGGAACAAGATCGACGTCGTCAGGGATAAAAGCGCAACGGCAGGCCTCGAGCCGGCGGCCGAGAGGGATCAATATGGTAGGATTTCCCGCGTTTTCGTGAGCGCACGCACCGGCGCAGGACTGAACGACTTGCGCGGCGCGATTGCCGAGTTCGGTGCGGCGCGCAGCGCGGAGCGCAACCCTCCCAAAGCTTCCATAAGTCTTTAATGTCTCTCAACGACCCCAACTGGGGACGCGGCGGAAATCGCGGCCCGCAGGGCCCCGGCAACCAGGGTCCGCCCGACCTCGACGAGCTGTGGCGCAATTTCAACCGCCGGCTCGGCGAGATCTTCCGCCGCCGCCCGCGCGGCGCGGGCGACGAGCCGCCGCGGCCGCCGTCGGCGCGCGGCATCGGCGGCGGCGCCGGCGCGCTCATCTTCCTCGTGCTGCTGGTGTGGCTGGCGAGCGGCTTCTACATCGTGGTCGAGGGCACGCGCGGCGTGGTGCTGACCTTCGGCAAGTTCTCCAAGGAAACCACCTCGGGCCTCAACTGGCGCCTGCCCTGGCCGATCCAGTCGCACGAGATCGTGAACCTGTCGCAGGTCCGCACGCTGGAAGTCGGCTACCGCAACAACGTGCGCACCAAGGTGCTGAAAGAGTCGCTGATGCTGACCGACGACGAGAACATCATCGACCTGCAGTTCGCGGTGCAGTACGTGGTGAAGGACGCGCAGCACTACGTCTTCAACGTGCGCCGCCCCGACGAGTCGGCCATGCAGATCGCCGAGACGGCGATGCGCGAGGTGATCGGCAAGAATCGCATGGACTCGATCCTGTACGAGACGCAGGTGGAGATCGCGAACAAGGCGCACCAGCTGATGCAGCAGATCCACGACCGCTACAACACCGGCATCCAGATCAGCGCCGTCACGCTGCAGAACGCGCAGCCGCCCGAGCAGGTGCAGGCGGCCTTCGACGACGCGGTGAAGGCCGGCCAGGACCGCGAGCGGCAGAAGAACGAGGGCCAGGCCTACGCCAACGACGTGATCCCGCGCGCGCGCGGCGCGTCGTCGCGCCTGCAGCAGGAGGCCGAGGGCTACCGGCAGCGCGTGATCGCCAACGCGGAGGGCGACGCCTCGCGCTTCCGCCAGGTGCTTACCGAGTACTCCAAGGCGCCGCAGGTGACGCGCGAGCGCATCTACATCGAGACGATGCAGCAGGTCCTGTCCTCTACCAGCAAGGTGATGATGGATTACCGCGGCTCGGGCAACCTGCTGATGCTGCCGCTCGAGAAGCTGATGCAGCAGGCCGGCGCGCCCGGCCCCACCGAGGCGCAGGCGGCGCAGCGGCCGAGCGAGCCGACGCCGCAGCCCGAGGCCGGGCCGCGCTCGCGCGACACGCTGCGCGGCCGCGACAGGGCCGATCGATGAAAGCCTCAGTGAGCGCGCGATGAGAGCCATCGGACCCGTCGTCGCCATCCTCATCCTCATCGCCCTGGTGGTCTCGGGCGCGCTGTTCACCGTCGACCAGCGCCAGAACGCGATCGTGTTCCAGCTCGGCGAGGTGAGGAGCGTGGTCACCAAGCCGGGGCTGCATTTCAAGATTCCGCTGTTCCAGAACGTGCGCCACTTCGACATGCGCATCCTGACCTACGACGACGCCGAGCCGCTGCGCTTCCTCACGCAGGGCAACCGGCCGGTGCTGGTCGACTCGTTCGTCAAGTGGCACATCATCGACGTGCGCCAGTACTACGTCTCGGTTCAGGGCGACGAGTTCCGCGCGCAGACGCGCATCCGCCAGACCGTGTCGGGCACGCTGCGCGACGAGTTCGGCGTGCGCACGCTGCACGAGGTGGTGTCGGGCGAGCGCGAGCAGATCATGTCGCGCGTGCGCGAGAAGGTCGACCAGGACCTGAAGCGCATCGGCGTCGGCATCATCGATGTGCGCCTGAAGCGCGTCGACCTGCCGCAGGAGGTGAGCGAGTCGGTCTACCGGCGCATGGAGGCGGAGAGGAAGCGCATCGCCAACGAGCTGCGCTCGACCGGCGCCGCCGAGGCGGAGAAGATCCGCGCCGACGCAGACCGCCAGCGCGAGGTGATCCTCGCCGAGGCGTACCGCGACGCGCAGCGCGTGCGCGGCGAGGGCGACGCCAAGTCGGCCGGCATCTACGCCGCCGCCTTCTCGCAGAACCCGGAGTTCTTCGCCTTCTACCGCAGCATGGAGGCGTACCGCTCCACCTTCCGCGGCCGGAGCGACGTCATGCTGCTCGAGACCAACTCCGACTTCCTGCGCTACTTCCGCGACTCGCTGGGGCGACAGTCTTCCACTAAGAAGTAGCCGTGGGGACCACCTTCCTCATGGCCTTCGCCCTGATGCTCGTGCTCGAAGGGGTGCTTCCCTTCGTCGCGCCCAATCTGTGGCGCGACACCTTCCGGCGCATCACGCAGATGACCGACGGCCAGATCCGGTTCGTCGGCCTGTCGTCGATCATCGTCGGCCTGCTGCTGCTCCTCTGGGCGCGAGCATGAAGTGGCGAATGCCGTGAAGTGGCTTCTTCCCGAATATGTTGAGGACATCCTTCCGGCCGAGGCGATGCGCATGGAGAAGCTGCGCCGCCGGATCCTCGATCTGTTCTTCAAGCGCGGCTACGAGCTGGTGATGCCGCCGCTGCTCGAGTACATGGACTCGCTGCTCACCGGCACCGGCCACGACCTCGAGCTGCGTACCTTCAAGGTGGTCGACCAGCTCTCCGGCCGCATGATGGGCCTGCGCGCCGACATCACGCCGCAGGTGGCGCGCATCGACGCGCACCTCCTCAACCGCAAGGGCGTGACGCGGCTCTGCTATTGCGGCAGCGTGCTGCATACCCGCCCGGCGGCGCCGGGCGCCACGCGCGAGCCGATCCAGATCGGCGCCGAGATGTACGGCAACACCGGGCCCGAGTCCGACCTCGAGATCCAGCGGCTGCTGTGCGACGCGCTGAAGCTCGCCGGCCTGCGCGACGTGCGCCTCGATGTCGGGCACGTGGCGGTGTTCCGCTCGCTCGCGCAGGCGGCGAAGGTCGGTCCCGAGCTCGAGTCCGAGCTGTTCGAGGCGCTGCAGCGCAAGGACGTGCCGGCGCTCGCCAGCCTCACCGCCAGGCTCGATGCGAAGACGCGCGCCGCGCTGCTCGAGCTGCCGCAGCTCTACGGCGGGCCCGAAGTGCTCAGGCAGGCCGAGAAGAAGCTGCCGAAGCTTCCGCCCCTGAAGAAAGCGCTGGCCACGCTGCGGGCGCTCGCCAAGGCCTGCCCGGTGCCGGTGAGCTTCGACCTCGCCGAGCTGCGCGGCTACCACTACCACTCGGGCGTGGTGTTCGACGCCTA
>DASSPL010000504.1:0-10592 GCA_035699685.1 Burkholderiales bacterium
GGCGCCGAGATCGGCATCTCGACCGACAAGCTGCACGCGCGCGGGCCGGTCGGCCTGGAGGGCCTCACCACGCAGAAGTTCGTCGTGCTGGGCCACGGCGAGGTCCGCAGCTGAGTTTGCGGGGTCTCCATTAGGATTGGCGTACTCGGCGGAACCTTCGACCCGGTCCATAACGCCCATCTCGCCATGGCGCGCGCGGCGCTCGACGAGCTCGGCCTCGACAAGGTGGTCTGGATCCCGACCGGCGCCCCGGGCTACCGCCAGCCGCCGGTGGCGAGCGGCAAGCACCGAGTCGCCATGCTGACGCTCGCGCTGGACGGCGAGCCGCGCTACGAGATCGACCAGCGCGAGCTCGGCGGCGGCGCCACCGGATACACCTACGACACGCTGACCGAGCTCAAGCTCGAGTCGGGGCCTGACGCGGAGCTGTGGCTCCTGATCGGCGCCGACCAGTACGCCAAGTTCGAGCAGTGGCACCGGCCCGACGAGATCCGCAAGCTCGCGAAGATCGGCGTCTTCGCCCGGCCCGGATGGCAGGCGCCGGACGCCAGAGCAAGAGGCATCCCCTTCCCGCCGACGAGCATCTCGGCGAGCGAGATCCGCGCGCGGGCGGCGCGCGGCGAGCACGTCTCGCACCTCGTGCCGCCCGGCGTGGCGAACTATATCGCCGAGAACGGGCTCTACCGATAGATGGACATCCGCAAGAAGCAGCGTGTGGTGGTCGAGGCGCTCGAGGACATCAAGGGCAAGGACATCCTGGTCTACAACACCGCCCGGATGCCGTCGATGTTCGAGCGCGTGGAGATCGCGAGCGGCGACTCGACCCGCCAGGTCAAGGCGCTGGCCGACAGCGTGCAGGAGAAGATCAGGGAGAACGGCGCGCGCGTCTACGGAGTGGAGGGCGAGAAGAGCGGCGAATGGGTGCTGGTCGACCTCGGCGACGTGGTCGTGCACATCATGCACCCCACGGTGCGCGACTTCTACAACCTCGAAGAGGTGTGGGGAGGCAAGCCCGTCCAGGTGAAGAGCGCCGCGGCGAAGAAGGCGCCAGCCCGGAAGAAGAAGCCGCGTGCCAAGGCTTCACGTCCTCGCCGTAAGCGCTAGGCTGCCCGACTGGGCGGAAAGCGCATGCGCCGAGTACGCGCGCCGCATGCCGAAGGGCTACGAGGTCGAGCGCGTAGCGGTCAAGGACGAGGAGAAGCTGCGCTCCGCGACGCCCAGGGGATCCCGGCTCATCGTCCTCGACGAACGCGGCGCCGACCTGACTACCGAGAGATTCGCCGCGCTCCTGCGCTCGCCGAGCGCGTTCATCATCGGCGGCGCCGATGGCCTTTCCAGCGAGACGAAGGCCAGGGCGGACACCCTTCTCCGGTTGTCCGCCCTCACGCTGCCGCACGCGCTCGCCCAGGTGATCCTGCTCGAGCAGATCTATCGCGGAGCGACGCTTCTTACCGGTCACCCCTACCATCGGAAATAGATTCGGTAAGTAGAATCAGGGCCATGATCGGCCCCGTCGAGCGCGGCGTATACCTCGCCTCCCGCAGTCCCCGCCGCCGCGAGCTGCTCGCGCAGATCGGCGTGCGCTTCCACCTGCTCCTGTTCCGCGCCCGGCCGGGCGAGCCTTCCGACGTCGAGGAGAATCCCCTGCCCAACGAGGCGCCGGACGCATACGTCACGCGGCTCGCACGCGCCAAGGCGGAAGCCGGCTGGAAGCGCATGCTGCAGCGGAACCTGCCGCACGCCCCGGTGCTCGCCGCCGACACCACCGTCGCGCTCGAGGGCAGGATCTACGAGAAGCCGGCCGACCGCACCGATGCCGCGCGCATGCTCGGCGAGCTTTCCGGCCGCACCCACGAGGTGCTCACCGCCGTGTCCCTCAAGCACGACGACTGGATGGAGAGCGCGCTGTCGCGCTCCGAGGTGCGCTTCAAGCCGCTCAGCGCGCGGGAGATCGAGCAGTACACCGCGTCCGGCGAGGGCGACGACAAGGCCGGGGCCTACGCCATCCAGGGTCGCGCCGGGCGCTTCGTCATCGAGCTGCGCGGCAGCTATTCCGGCGTCATGGGCCTGCCGCTCTACGAGACCGGCGACCTGCTGGACAAGCTGTCCCAGCGCCGCGGATGACCGAAGAGGTCCTGATCAACGTCACGCCGCGTGAGACGCGCGTGGCGGTGATCAGCGCCGGCGTGGTGCAGGAGCTGCTCATCGAGCGCACGAGCGGCCGCGGGCACGTCGGCAACGTCTACATGGGCCGCGTGGCGCGCGTGCTGCCCGGCATGCAGTCGGCGTTCATCGACGTGGGCCTCGAGCGCGCGGCGTTCCTGCACGTAGCGGACATCTGGGAAAACCGGGAGCCCGGCAAGCCGATCGAGAAGATCCTGGCCGAGGGCCAGCCGATCCTCGTCCAGGTGGTCAAGGACCCGCTCGGCTCCAAGGGCGCCCGTCTCTCGACTCAAATCTCCATCGCCGGCCGGCTGCTCGTTTACCTGCCGCACGACCCCCACATCGGCATCTCGCAGCGCATCGAGGACGAGACCGGCCGGGCGCAGCTGCGCGACCGGCTGAAGGAGCTGCTGCCGGCCGACGAGAAGGGCGGCTTCATCGTGCGCACGCTGGCGGAGGACGCCGCCGAGGCGGAGCTCGCCGCGGACCTGGGCTACCTGCGCCAGCTCTGGGCCACGATCCGGGAGCGGTCCCTGGGGGCGAAGGCGCCCGAGCTCCTGTACCAGGACCTGTCGCTCGCGCAGCGCGTGCTGCGAGACATGGTGAGCGCCGACACCGCGCGGGTCATCGTCGACTCGCGCGAGAACCACCAGAAGCTCGCCGCCTTCGCGCAGCGCTACATGCCGCAGCTCGCCGGGCGCATCGAGCACTACACCGGCGAGCGGCCGCTGTTCGACCTGTACAACGTCGAGGACGAGATCGAAAAGGCGCTGTCGCGCCGCGTCGACCTCAAGTCGGGCGGCTACCTGATCATCGACCAGACCGAGGCGATGACGACCATCGACGTGAACACCGGCGGCTTCGTCGGCAGCCGCAACTTCGACGACACGGTGTTCAAGACCAACCTCGAGGCGGCGCAGGCCATCGCGCGCCAGCTCAGGCTGAGAAACCTCGGCGGCATCATCGTCCTCGACTTCATCGACATGCAGAACGAGGCGCACCGCGCCGCGGTGCTGGAAGAGTTCAAGCGCGCCCTCGCCCGCGACCGCACGCGCATCACGGTGAACGGCTTCACCGGCCTGGGCCTGGTCGAGATGACGCGCAAGCGCACGCGCGAGTCGCTGGCCCACGTGCTGTGCGAGGCGTGCCCCACCTGCGGCGGGCGCGGCGAAGTGAAGACCGCCGACACCGTCTGCTACGAGATCCTGCGCGAGATCCTGCGCGAGGCGCGCGCCTTCAACGAGGCGAAGGAGTTCCGCGTGCTGGCGGCGCAGGGCGTGATCGACCGCTTCCTCGAGGAGGAGGCGCCGTCGATCGAGATGCTGTCGGACTTCATCGGCCGGCGCATCTCGCTGCAGGTGGAGTCGAGCTACACGCAGGAGCAGTTCGACATCGTCCTGATGTAGAACTTGACCGCGGTCAAGGAATAGCCGGCCGCGGGCGCCGTTAATAGCGCCAACAAGGAGGAGGAAACCATGCAGCGACTGCTTGTCCTGGCCTGCGCGCTCGCCCTCGCCGGGTGTGCGCAGATGCGTTCCGAAGGCACGTCCCCGGCGCCCGCGTCGAGCGGCGGCACGGTGAAGGTCACGCCGCTCGGCAGCCACGACGGCGAGTTCTGTCCGTTCGACCGCGCGCTGGTGTTCGAGGACCCGGACGGCACGCGCATCCTCTACGATCCGGGCCGCACGGTACGCGGCCCCAACGACCCGCGCCTGGGCAGGATCGACGCCGTCCTGCTGTCCCACGTGCACGGCGACCATCTCGGCGACGTGATCCAGCCCTCGGCGAACGCCGGCGCCTGCCCGAAGCCGGATTTTTCGGTCAAGACCACGCCGAACTCGAACTTCGTGGACATCGCGCTCGGCAAGCAGGCGCCGATGGTCGTCGGCGGCGAAATGCACTCGTTCTTCCAGTCCAAGGTGCGCTCCCTCGGCGGCGATCCCAACAAGCTGGTGCGCCTGGTTCGCTTCGGCGCCCAGACCACGTTCGGCAAGGTCATGGTCGCCAGCGTCCCGGCCGTGCACGCGAACGGGGTGCCACCCGCTTTCCTGCCCGCCGAGCAGGCGCGCCTGCTCGAGGCCGCCGGCCTCACCGCCTACGTCGGCCCGCCGGGCGGCTTCGTGCTGCGCTTCTCCAACGGCCTGACGGCATATCTGTCTGGCGATACCGGCATCACGGCGGAGCAGGACCTCGTCGTGCGCGGCCACTACAAGGCCAACCTGGTGGTGATGAACATCGGCGGCTTTCCGTTCACCACCGGCCCCGACGAAGCGGCGTATGTCGTCAATCAGCTCGTGCGCCCGGCGTCGGTCATCGCCTCGCACGCCAACGAACCCGCCACCGTCGGCGGCAAGCTCTCGCCGACCAGCCGCACGGCGGCGTTCCAGAAAGCGGCGCGCATGCCGGTGCACGTCCCGCTCAGCGGACGCACGATGCAGTTCGACGGCGGCGGACGCTGCACGGCTGGTTGCTGATTGACTGACCTCTGCTTCACCCCGGCGCGCCGGCTGGCGCGCATGCTCCAGGCGCGCCGGGTCTCCGCCACCGAAGTCATCCAGGCGTTCATCGCGCGTATCGAGCGCGTGAACCCGCAGGTGAACGCCCTCGTCACGTTCCTCCCCGAACAAGCCCTCAAGGCGGCCAAAGCCCTTGATAAGAAGAAGAGCAAACCCGCGCTTGCCGGCCTGCCGATCGCCTACAAGGACCTGGTCCCCACGAAAGGCGTGCGCACGACGTTCGGCTCGCTCGTGTACAAGGACCACGTGCCGGCGGAGAACCACCTGCAGGTCGACCGCCTTACCGCGGCCGGCGCGATCCTGCTCGGCAAGACCAACACGCCGGAATTCGGCGCCGGCAGCCAGACCTTCAACAAGGTGTTCGGCGCCACGCGCAATCCGTACGACCTGACGAAGACCTGCGGCGGCTCCTCCGGCGGCGGCGCCGCCGCGGTGGCGGCCGGCCTGCTGCCGTTCGCCGACGGCTCGGACCTCGCGGCGAGCCTGCGCAACCCCGGCAACTACTGCAACGTCGTCGGCTTTCGCCCGACTCCCGGCCGCGTGCCGTCATGGCCGGCGGGCAACGCATGGGACACGCTGTCGGTGATGGGACCGATGGCCCGCACCGTCGACGACGCGGCGTTCCTGCTTTCGGCGATGGCCGGCCCGGACCCACGCGCTCCCACCAGCATCGCGGAGCCCGGCTCGCTCTTCGGCAAGTCCCTGGCGAGGAAATTCAAGGGCACGCGCATCGCCTGGAGCCCCGATCTCGGGGGCCTGCCCATGGATCCGCGCGTCAACGCGGTTCTCGAGCCGCAGCTCAAGGTGCTGCGCTCGCTCGGCTGCAAAGTCGAGCAGGCGACGCCGGACTTCTCCGGCGCCACCGAGTCGTTCGAGACGCTGCGCGCGGTCGGCTTCCTCAACCGCTATGGCGCGGTGGTGGCGAAGCACCGCGACAAGGTAAAGGACACGGTGATCTGGAACGTGGAAGAGGGCCTGAAGCGCACGCCCGAGCAGATCGCGCGCGCCGAAGTGCTGCGCACCGAGCTCTTCCACCGCATGCGCGCGTTCCTGGAGAAGTACGAGTTCCTGGTCTGCCCGGTGAACCAGCTGCCGCCCTACGACGTGCAGACCGAGTGGCCGCGCGAGATCGCGGGCGAGAAGATGGGCAACTACCTCGACTGGATGAAGAGCTGCTACTACATCACCATCACCAGCCATCCGGCCATCTCGGTGCCCGCCGGCTTCACGCCCGACGGCCTGCCGGTCGGGCTGCAGATCGTCGGCCGCTATCGCGACGACTTCGGCGTGCTGCAGCTCGCGCATGCCTTCGAGGCCCAGACCGCAGTCTGGAAGCGGCGGCCGGCGCTGGAATAATCCGCCGTCGCCGGCGTAAACCTTCCATATCCACCCTGGAGGAAGCATGAAGCGAGATCTGCACAACGATCATCTGAACAGCCTGCTGCCCGACGTGAACGTCGACCGGCGCGGCTTCGTCGCCGCCTGCATCGCCGCCGGATTCGCCGTGACCGCCGAGCCGGTCCTTGCCCAGGCCATCAAGACGCCGATGGACGGCCTCGACGGCGGCGACGTCAAGATCGGCGACATCCCGGCCTATTACGCCGTGCCGAAAGGCCAGGGGCGGCGGCCGGTGGTCATCGTGGTGCCGGAGATCTGGGGCATGCACGAGCACATCAAGGACGTGACGCGCCGCGTCGCCAAGGCCGGCTACTTCGCCGTGACCAACGAGCCGTACTTCCGCATCGGCGACCTGACGAAGCTGGAGAACATCAAGGAAGTGATCGCCGGGGCGAACAAGCTCACCGACGAGCAGGCGTTCCAGGACCTGGACGCGGTGGTCGGCTGGGCCGACAAGCAGAAGCGCGCCAACACCTCGAAGCTCGGCATCACCGGCTTCTGCCGCGGCGGCCGCACGGTGTGGATGTACACCGCGCACAACAAGAAGGTCGACGCCGGCGTCGCCTGGTACGGCTCGCTGATGCCGATTCCGCCGGCGATGCCGACCGGGCCGCTCGACGTCACCGACAAGGTCGACCGCCCGGTGCTGGGACTCTACGGCGGCGCCGACCAGGGCATTCCCCTCGAGCATGTGGAACGTCTGCGCAACGGGCTGAAGGCCTTCGGCAACGACGCCAAGTCGCAGATCCACGTCTACGACGGCATGCCGCACGCCTTCAACGCCGACTACCGGCCGAGCTACCGCAAGGAAGCCGCCGACGACGGCTGGAAGCGCATGCTCGCCTGGTTCAAGAAGCACGGCGTGGCGTAGCGTGAACCTCCGCGATCAACCCGTGGTGCACGCCGTGGCCCGCGAAAGCCTGGGCCCGGCGGGCCAGCTGGTGTGGGACTTCCTCACGCTCTTCGCCGAGCGGCGCTATGCCGAAGCGAACGCGTACCTCGCGCCCGGCTGCCGGATGCTCTTTCCGGGCGGCGTGGTCTTTACCGACTGCACCGCCATCCCCGCGCGCGCCGCCGGGACCTACCGCTGGGTGAAGAAAGTGTTCGAGCGTTTCGACGAGCACGACACGCCGGAGGGCACGGTGGTCTACAACTTCGGCGGCCTGCGCGGCGAGTGGGCCGACGGCGAGGCTTTCGAGGGCGTGCGCTACATCGACCGCTTCCTCGTGCGCGGCGGGAAGATCGCAGACCAGAAGGTGTGGAACGACCTTTGCCTCGCCGCCGTGGCGCGGGCGGCGAAGCGAGCCTAGCGGGTCATCACCTTCTGCGGCAGCCAGGTGACGATCTCCGGGAACGCCGCGAGGATCGCCACCGCTACCACCAGCAGGGTGAAGAAAGGCATGGTGGCGCGCGTGACGTACATGGCGTCGCGCCCGGTCATCATCTGCAGCACGAACAGGTTGAACCCGACCGGCGGGCTGAGCGTGGAGAGCTCGGTCATGATGACGATGAACACGCCGAACCAGAGCGGGTTGAAGCCGGCCGCGACCACGATGGGCAGGGCGATCGAGGTGGTGAGCAGGATCATCGACACCCCCTCGAGCGCGGTGCCGAGCAGCAGGTAGACCACGCACAGCGCGGCGATCACCAGGTAGGGGTTGAGCTGCATCGCCGCCACCCACTGCGCGAGTGCCCTGGGGATCCCGGTGAACGCCATCGCTGCCGAAAGGACGCTCGAGCCCTGCAGGATGAGGCCGATCATGCAGGTCACCGCGACCGCGCTGTAGGCGCTCTGCATGAACGTGCGCCAGTTGAGCGTGCCCATGAGGGCGGCGATGACCAGCGCGCCGAGGACGCCGAGCGCCCCGACCTCGGTGGCGGTGGCGACGCCCGAGAATATCCCCGCGATCACGCCGACGATGAGCAGAAGGCTCGGCGCGAGCTCGCGCAAGCCGCGCAGGCGCGCGCTCCAGTCGGCGCTCGCCTCGCGCGGAATCGCCTGCGGGCGCAGCAGGCCGTAGCCGAGGATGTAGGCGCTGAAGAGCGCCGTGACCAGCAGCCCGGGCAGGATACCGGCGATGAAGAGGTGCAGGATCGACACGTCGGCGGCCACCGCGTACACGATCATGATGATCGACGGCGGAATCAGGATGCCGAGCGTCCCGGCGCCGGCCAGCGAGCCGATGGTGATCGGCTCCGGGTAGCCGCGCTTCTTCAGCTCGGGCAGCGCGATGCGCGACACGGTGGCGCAGGTCGCCGTGGAGGAGCCCGACACCGCGCTGAACATGGCGCAGCCGAGCACGTTGACGTGCAGCAGCCGACCGGGCACGGCGGTGAGCCACGGCGCCAGGCCGCGGAACAGGCCGTCGCTGACCTTCGTGCGGTACAGGATCTCGCCCATCCACAGGAACATGGGCAGCGCGGTGAGCGTCCAGTCGTTGCTGTCGCCCCAGATCGCGGTGGCGGCCATGGTGCCGACCGGCGCCGTAGTCAGGAACGCGATCGCCGCGGCGCCGGTCACCAGCAGCGCGAGGCCGATCCACAGGCCGAGCGCCAGCGTAGCCAGCAGGAAGCCGAGGAGCAGGAGCGCGACGAGCGTCAGGTCCACCGCGTCACTCCGCGGTCGGCTTGATCGAGGTCGTGGATTCCTCCTCGCGCACCACGTAGATCGGCTTCCCGCCGCGCAGCACGCGCACCAGCTCGTCGAGGAGCGCGATGAGGAACACGGCCAGCCCCGTCACCATGAAGAGCATGGGTATCCACTTCGGCACGGGCACCTGGCCGAGCGTGTATTCACCGGCGCTGCGCGTGACGAGCAGCATCTCGCCCGCGTACCAGGTGAGGGTGCCGACGATCGCCACGGCGGCGGCTGCGGCCGCGACCTCGAGCACGCGGCGCGGGCCGGGCGAGAGGTGCGCGAGCAGCGTCAGCACGCGGATGTGGCCGCCGCTGCGCAGCGTGTAGGTCATGCCGAGGAACACGCAGCCGGCCATGCAGAAGCCGGCGAAGTCGTCGGCCGAGGGCACCGACGTGCCCATCAGCCGGCTCGCGATCTGCGCCAGCGTCAGGGCGGCGATGAGGATGAGGAACAGCACCGCCGCGGCGCCCGAAGCCGCGTAGAGAGCATCGAGCGCCGTGCGGATTATCTTCAGTCGGCGTAGACCCCGGCCTTCTTGATCAGCGGGGCCCACTTGTCGATCTCGCTCTTCAGGTGCTGCTGCAGCGCCTGCGGCGTCGCCTTGTCGGGCGAATAGGTCGTCGCGCCGAGGTCGGCGAAGCGCTTCTGCACTTCGGCGTCCTTGACCGTGGCCTGCAGCGCGGCGACCAGCCTGTCGATCACCGGCTTCGGCGTGCCCTTGGGCGCATAGAGACCGTGCCAGATGCCGACCTCGAAGCCCTTGAGGCCCTGCTCCTGCAGCGTCGGGATGTCGGCCAGCGACTGCACGCGCTTCGCCGAGGTGACGCCGTAGGCCTTTACCTTTCCGGACTTGATCTGCGACGTGGTGTTGGTCGTCTGGTCGCACATGAAGTCGACCTGGCCGCCGAGCAGGTCGTTCATCGCCGGCGCGGTGCCCTTGTACGGGACCGTGAGGAGATCGGTCTGAATCGCGCTCATGAAGAGCATGCCGCACAGGTGCGAGGCGGCGCCGATGCCGGCATTGGCGTAGCTCACCTTGTCCTTGTTCTTCTTCACGTACTCGAGGAACTCCTTGAAGTCCTTCGCCGGGAAGTTGCTGCGCGCGATCAGCGTCATCGGCACGTCGTTGATCAGGCCGATGTACTCGAAGTCGGTCAGCGGGTTGAAGCGCAGCTGGCGGTAGAGCGACGGCGTGGTCGCCATGCCGATGTGGTGGATGAGGATGGTGTAGCCGTCGGGCTTGGCGTTCTTCACCTGCTCCGGCGCGAGGATGCCGCCGGCGCTCGGCTTGTTCTCGACGATGACCGTCTGGCCGAGGGGCTTGCTCATCGACTGCGCCACCACGCGCGCCACCGTGTCGGTGGGGCCGCCGGCCGCGAACGGCACCGACAGGGTGATGCTCTTGGTCGGATATTGCTGGGCCAGCGCGCCGGAGGCGGCCAGCAGGGCCGCAAGGCCGAGGAAACGGAGGGAAGACATGGGATCTCTCTGGGAAGGACTAATAGGGACTAAACGTTTGATAATACCGAAAGGATGACGCCCTTAGTCGATCTTCGCTCGGACACCGTTACCCGGCCCTCGCCCGGCATGCGCAGGGCAATGACCGAAGCAGAGGTCGGCGACGACGTGTTCGGCGACGACCCCTCGGTCAACCGCCTGCAGGAGCGCGCTGCACAAATGTTCGGCTTCGAGGCCGCGCTGCTCTTCCCCTCAGGCACGCAGTCCAACCTCGCCGCCCTCATGAGCCACTGCCAGCGGGGTGACGAGGTGATCATCGGCGCGGAGCAGCACAGCTATCGCTACGAAGCGGGCGGCCTCGCCGTGCTGGGGTCGATCCAGCCCCAGGTCATCCCGAATCGCGCGGACGGCACGCTCGA
>DASSPL010000505.1:0-2889 GCA_035699685.1 Burkholderiales bacterium
GACCAGGTTGTAGTCGGCCTGCATGCGCTGGTCGTCGTGCCAGCCGAGCGCCACGGTCTGCGAGGTCTTGTCGCTCATCAGCACCTCGACCAGCTGCCAGTTGACCAGCTCGTTGTCGAAGCTGAGCGCGCCGTTGGCGTCCACCAGCGCCTGCACGCACGGCTTGGCCTCCTTCGCGCACTGGGCGAAAGCGCGCTGCGTGACCTTGACGAACTTCTCGACGGTGGCGCGGTTCTTCTTCAGGTAATCCGCGTTGACGATGATCGAGTTGCCGTACGGGTTGAGGCCGATGTCGCGCCAGGCGAGGAAGCCCATGTCGCTGCCCAGCTCGCGCTTGAAGACGTGGTGCAGGTTGTAGAACGACGTCGTGATGTCGATGGTCTTCGCCTTCAGCGCCGCGAGCTTGGCGTTGGCGTCGATGTTGACCCACGTCACCGACTTCGGATCGATGCCGTTCGCCTTGGCGAGCGCCGGCCACATGGTGCGCGCGCCGTCGGCGGCGGGGTTGCCGATCTTCTTGCCGGGGAAGTCCTTGATGCCCTTGATGCCCGAGCTCTTCAGCCAGTACAGGCCCTGCGGCGAGTTGGCGTAGACGTTCAGCACCGCCACCGTGTCGGCGCCCTTGCTCTTCGCCACCAGCACGCCGCCCATGTCGGCGAGGCCCACCGGATTCGCGCCGGCGCCGACCTTCTGCGTCGCGAGCGCCGAGCCCTTGCCCGGCTCGAGGTTCACGTCGAGGCCTTCCTTCTGGTACCAGCCCATCTTCTTCGCGTAGTAGTACGGGGCGTGGTCGCCGCCGGGCACCCAGTTCAGGATGAAGTCGATCTTCTGCTGTGCGGCCGCAGGCGCTGCAACCAGGGCGGCGGCTAGGGCGATCGCGAGTTTGTGCATGTGTCCTCCTA
Source organism: Burkholderiales bacterium (assembly GCA_035699685.1). Classification (GTDB taxonomy): domain Bacteria; phylum Pseudomonadota; class Gammaproteobacteria; order Burkholderiales; family SG8-39; genus SCGC-AG-212-J23. The sequence goes on from DASSPL010000505.1 coordinate 903, forward strand.
TGGAGAGCGGATGCTACCATCGAGTAACCGTCCGGTTAACACCATGCTCGATCTCCTGCGCCGCGGCGTCGTCATTCCCGCACACCCCCTTGCGCTGAATGCGCGCCGCCAGCTCGACGAGCGACGCCAGCGCGCACTGTCGCGCTATTACCTCGATGCCGGCAGCGGCGGGCTCGCGGTCGGCGTGCACGCGACCCAGTTCGCCATCCGCGACGTCGGCCTGTACGAGCCGGTGCTGAGGATCGCGGCCGAGGAGGCCGCCGGGCGCAAGGCGGTGATGATCGGCGGGCTGTCGGGCAAGACCGCGCAGGCGAGGAAGGAAGCGCAGGTCGCGCGCGGCCTGGGCTACCACGCCGGCATGCTTTCGCTTGCGCCGATGAAGGGCGCATCCATCGAAGAGCTGATCGAGCACTGCGCCGCGGTGGCTGCCGAGATTCCGCTGATCGGCTTCTACCTGCAGACCGCGGTGGGCGGCATTCCCCTGCCGGCGGAATTCTGGCGGCGCTTCGCCTCCATCGAGAACGTGGTGGCGATCAAGATGGCGCCCTTCAACCGCTACGCGACGCTCGACGTCGTGCGCGGCGTGGTGGCCGCGAAGGCCGAGGAGCGCATCGCGCTCTACACCGGCAACGACGACCACATCGTGCTGGACCTCGCGGTGCCATTCGATATCAGGAGGGGAAGCGAGACCGTGCGGGTGCGCATAAGGGGCGGGCTGCTGGGCCACTGGAGCGTGTGGACGCGCAGCGCGGTGCAGCTCCTCGAGCGCATCCACAAGGGGCCGGTCAGCGAAGACCTGCTGGCGCTCGATGCGCGCGTCACGGACTGCAACAGCGCGTTCTTCGACGTGGCCCATAACTTCGCCGGCTGCATCCCCGGCTGCCACGAGGTGCTGCGCCGGCAGGGCCTGCTCGAAGGCACCTGGTGCCTGGATCCGAAGGAAACGCTGTCGCCCGGGCAGGCGGCGGAGATCGACCGTGTCTACCGTGAGCACGGCGACCTGGCGGACGACGATTTCGTCCGCGCCAATCTGGAGAGGTGGCTCGCATGAACTCGAAGGCCGCACGCTTTACTCTCGCCATCCTCGCGCACCTGGCGCTGCTATTGGCCTGGTACCTCTGGGTGACGCTCGGCAACGTGCCCAAGTTCGTCATGCCGTCGCCCGGCGCGACGCTCGACGCGCTGCTGCAGCCGAACTACAGCTGGTGGACCAACATCGCCGTCACCGCGACCGAGATCTTCGGCGGCTACGCCCTCGCGCTGGTGGTCGGCGTGGCGCTGGCGCTGGTGTTCACCTGGTCGACGACGCTGGAGGCGTTCTTCATGCCGCTGCTCGTCTCGCTCAACATGATCCCGAAGGTCGCGCTCGGGCCGCTGATCATCGTCTGGTTCAAGTACGGCGTGCTGCCGAACTCGATCATGGCCTTCTCGATCGCGGTGTTCCCGATCCTGCTCACCACCGCGCGCGGGCTGCGGGAAATCGAGCCCGAGCTGCTCGACCTGGTCCGCTCGCTCAAGGGCTCGCGCTGGCAGCTCTTCACCAAGATCCAGCTTCCGGGCGCGCTGCCGTACATCTTCTCCGGCATGAAGGTCGGCGCCATCCTGGCCGTCGCCGGGGCCATCGTCGGAGAGTTCCTCGGCTCCGACAAGGGCCTCGGCTACCTGATGCTCCAGGTGCAGGTGACGCTCGACACGCCGGCCATGTTCATGGCCGTGCTGCTCATCACGTTCATCGGCATGCTGCTCTACGGCCTGGTGCTGCTGCTCGAGCGCCTGCTGGTCGTCAAGGACGCGCGACTGGCTTGATCTTGCTCGAGTAGGCGTTGGTGAAGACGTCCGACGCCTTCACCGGCTTCTCGGGCTTGTTGTTGGCGAAGGTGACGTCGATCGTGCGCTGCATCAGCGGCTCCTCGATCCAGCCCAGGCCGTGTTTCTGCGAGCGCTCGGTGACGCACAGGTCCATGATCTGCGGCGTGGTGTTGAACAG
>DASSPL010000506.1:0-7112 GCA_035699685.1 Burkholderiales bacterium
GTCTTGGTGATGCCGTGCGAGATGTAGTTGACGACGTCGAGCCGCGCGATGCCCTGCTGCTGCAGGAAGTACACCGCGTGCGAGTCCTTCTCGCCGAAGATCGCGACCAGCACGTTGGCGCCGGTGACCTCCTTCTTGCCGGAGGACTGCACGTGCAGGATGGCGCGCTGGATGACGCGCTGGAAGCCGAGGGTCGGCTGCGTGTCGACCTCGCGGTCGGCGGCGATGCGCGGGGTCTGCTCGGCGATGTGCTGCGTCAGGTTCTTGCGCAGCTCGTCCATGTTGGCGCCGCAGGCGCGCAGCACCTCGGCGGCCGTCGGGTTGTCCAGGAGGGCGAGCAGCAGGTGCTCGACGGTGATGAATTCGTGGCGCTTCTGGCGGGCCTCCACAAACGCCATGTGCAGACTGACTTCGAGCTCCTGGGCGATCATTCCTTTTCCTTACCGTTCACTCAATCGTCCTGCGGTTCCATCACGCATTGCAACGGGTGCTGGTGCTTCCGGGAGTATGCCGCGACTTGCTGCACTTTGGTGGTGGCCACGTCGCGCGGATAGACCCCGCAGATCCCGATGCCTTCCCGGTGCACCTTCAGCATCACCTGGGTGGCCCTCTCCCGCGTCATGCTGAAGAACTTCTGCAGCACCACCACCACGAACTCCATCGGCGTGTAGTCGTCGTTCAGCAGCATGACCTTGAACATCGGCGGAGGCTTCAGCTTGCTGCGCTGCGCCTCCAGTAGGGTGTCGTCTTTTTGCTGCGCCATGCCGCTGCTACGCGCCCCATTCCCCCCGAAAATCTGACAATTGCCGAGCCCGGCCAGTTCCTGCGGCTATCGTAATCGTTGCAGGGGGGAGGTGCAATGCGACGGAAAGCACGGACCGGCCGGATTACGGTGCTTTTTCACCACCTTGCGTGCGCGCAACACCGCCGGGCACGGCTCTTGACGAGGCCTGTAGCGACGCGTAAAAGGCGGGCTGTGTTTGGATTCAGGCTGTCTGTTTCGCCATAGCGGGGCGGGGTCGTTGAGTTCCAGGCATGGCTTCGGGTCTTGGACGTCGACGACGCAAGGCGCCCGGTAGCTCAACCAACAGCAACAAGGGGAGAGAGCATGGCAACAGGCACCGTGAAGTGGTTCAACGACGCGAAGGGCTACGGGTTCATCACGCCCGACGACGGCAGCGAGGACTTGTTCGCGCATTTTTCGGCGATCAACATGTCCGGCTTCAAGACCCTCAAGGAAGGCCAGAAGGTCAGCTTCGACGTCGTTCAGGGGCCCAAGGGGAAACAGGCCTCCAACATCCAGAAATCCGGCTAACCGGGCTTGAAAAGGCCGCCCTGGGGCGGCCTTTTCATTGGAAGGTGTACTTCAGCCGCAGGCCGTAGGTGTCCAATCTGCTCTGCGGCTGGACGAAGAAGAACGTGGTGCCGGGCGCCGCCGGCGTGGTCACCGCGACCGGCCTGGACTCGGCCAGTCGGTAGCTGTCGTAGTAGCCGATCAGGCTCCAGGCCGGCGAAAAGCGGTAGCCGGCCTGCGCGTACACGCTCCAGCGGCCCTCCGGCTCGAGCCGCGGGTTCTGGTCGAAGCCCATCTCGTCAAAGCGGGCATTCTCCGACACGTAGACCGGAAGCTTGAAGCCGCCGCCGCCGAACCAGCCGCGCGGGGCGCGCCGGTCGAGGTTGATCCCCAGGCGAGCGAAGATGAGCGAGTAATCCTCGCGCTGGTCGGGCAGGATGTTGCGTTCCCAGTAGTCCCAGCCGAGCCCGCCGACGAATTCGAGGCCGACCGGGTTGTCGGCGAGCCGGTAAATCCCCTGCGCTTCGTTGACCAGGCCGGTGTAGCGCACCCGGGCTGTCGCCGGGGCGCGGGTGAAGAGGAACGAGCCGTCGTAGTCGACGGTGCCGCGGCGGAACTGGCCACGGTAGGCGAACTGCCAGCCGGAGGGACGCTCGCCGACGAACTCCCAGGACAGCCCGTAGCGCGGACCCTTTTCGGTCACCACGGGATCCGTCGACTCCCGCCAGCGGAAATGCTCGAGGTCCGCGCTGACCGACCAGCCGGCGCGGGCGCCGGCGCTCCAGAGGAGCGCCAGCGCGACGAGGACGAGCCTGCTCACATGCGCTCGATCATGGCTTGGCCGAAGCCGGAGCAGGACACCTGCTTCGCGTCCTTCATCTGGCGCGCGAAGTCGTAGGTGACGATCTTGTCCTGGATGGCGCGCTCCATGGACTGGATGATCCTGTCCGCCGCCTCGGTCCAGCCCATGTGCCGCAGCATCATCTCGGCGGAGAGGATCTCGGAGCCCGGGTTGACGTAGTCCTTGCCGGCATACTTCGGCGCCGTGCCGTGCGTCGCCTCGAACATCGCCACCGTGTCGGACAGGTTGGCGCCCGGCGCGATGCCGATACCGCCGACTTCGGCGGCCAGCCCGTCGGAGATGTAGTCGCCGTTGAGATTGGTGGTGGCGAGCACGTCGTATTCCGCCGGACGCAGGAGCACCTGCTGCAGCATGGCGTCGGTGATGACGTCCTTCACCACGATGTCCGGCCCGCCCTTGGGGTTCTTGAAGCTCATCCACGGTCCGCCGTCGAGGAGCTGCGCGCCGAATTCCTTCTGCGCGAGCTTGTAGCCCCAGTCGCGGAAACCGCCTTCGGTGAATTTCTGGATGTTGCCCTTATGCACCAGCGTCACGTTCTTGCGCTTGTTGTCGATGGCGTACTGGTAGGCGCGGCGGATGAGGCGCTCCGAGCCTTCGATCGACACCGGCTTGATGCCGATCGCCGAGCTGCCGGGGAAGCGGATCTTCTTGACCTTCATCTCCTTCATCAGGAAGTCGATCACCTTCTTCGCCTCGGGGGAGTTCGCCGGCCACTCGATGCCGGCATAGATGTCCTCCGAGTTCTCGCGGAAGATCACCATGTCGACCTCCTCGGGCTTCTTCAGCGGCGAGGGCACGCCCTTGAACCAGCGCACCGGGCGCAGGCAGACGTAGAGGTCGAGCTCCTGGCGCAGCGCGACGTTGATCGAGCGGATGCCGCCGCCGACCGGCGTGGTGAGCGGCCCCTTGATCGACACGACGAATTCCTTGGCCGCCTCCAGCGTCTCTTCCGGCAGCCACACGTTCTCGCCGTAGATGCGGCACGATTTCTCGCCGGCGAACATCTCCATCCAGACGATCTTCTTCTTGCCGGCGTAGGCCTTCTGCACGGCGGCATCGACCACCTTCAACATCACCGGCGTGATGTCGACGCCGGTGCCGTCCCCCTCGATGTAGGGGATGATCGGGCGGTCGGGCACCTCGAGCGAGAAATCCTTTCTGACGCGGATCTTTTCCCCGCCCGAGGGGACCTTGATGTGCTGGTATGCCATGGAATTGCGCTCCCGGGAGAACCGAAAAAGGGGGCGATTATAACCGCCTTTGGCGCGCGTAGACGGTTGATTTACAATCACTTCCGCCAACCTTGGGCGGGCGCGTCAACCGCCGCGCGGCATGCCGCGTTAATGGGAGCGGACTCGCGCCTCGTGCCGGTCCAACCTTAACCACCAGAGAAGGGGATGACGATGAAGCAGCTTTTTGCAGTCCTCGTCGCGGCGATGTTTGCGGCCATGAGCTTCGCCGCTGTCGCGCAGGACAAGAAGGCCGACAAGGCCGCCAAGAAGTCGGACAAGATGGAGCAGAAGGCCGACAAGAAGGACGGAAAGAAGAAGGCCGAGAAGAAGGCCAAGAGCGACAAGAAGTAACGCCGCTGGCAAGATTGAAAGGCAGGGAGCGATCCCTGCCTTTTTCATTTATGCGCTTCGCTCTGCTCTTTCTCCTCGCGCTGCCGGCCGCTGCCCAGCAGCCGCCGGCGGTGCAGCTGACGGCCGGCATGCATCTGATCCGCGCCGAGGTGGCGGCGGATTTCGCCACGCGCATGCGCGGCCTGATGCACCGCGAGTCGATGCCGCAGAACGCCGGCATGCTGTTCATCTTCGACGAGGCGACGCAGCACTGCATGTGGATGAAGAACACGCTGATACCGCTCTCGGTCGCCTTCATCGACGACCAGGGCGCGATCATCAACATCGAGGACATGGCGCCGAAGACCGAGAATTCGCACTGCGCCCGCAAGCCGGCGCGCTACGCGCTGGAGATGAACCGCGGCTGGTTCGCCGCGAGGGGCATCAAGCCGGGAAGCCGCATCAGCGGCATTCCCGGCATCAAGTAGCGGCTAGAACGTCACGCCGCCGTGGCTCTGGGCCACCATGAAGTAGAGCATCGGGATCGACAGCATGGTGTTGATGCGCGAGGTCATGCCGGCGCGCTTGGCCGCGGCCGCCTTCTCCTCGGGCGTCACCTGCACGATGCCGAGCGCCTTCTTCTGGTTGGGCCAGATGACGAACCAGACGTTGAACCACATGATGATGCCCAGCCAGGCGCCGATGCCGATGCTGGTGAAAGGCTTCTGCAGCGTGAGCGCCTGCACCAGGTAGCCGCCCATCAGCGCGATGATGACGCCGAGGACCAGCGTCGCCATCGCCGCCCAGCGGAACCAGAACAGCGCCGCCGGCGCGATCACCTTGCTGATCGCCGGCTTCTCGGCGTCCGGGATCTTGGGCATCGAGGGCGTCTGCACGAAGTTGAAGTACCAGAGCAGGCCGATCCACATCACGCCGGTCGTGACGTGCAGCCAGCGCATGACGAAGAACCACCAGCCGTGATCGCCGGCGTTGACCTTTGCGCCCGCGGCGGCGACGAGAATGATGATGAGGACAATGAGCAGCACCACGCCCGCGGTGATCGTCTTGCCCAGGGATTGGAAGAACGCAGCCATGTTTTCTCCTTTTGTTTATGGGTGCTGGCAGCGAAAAAAGTCTAGCACCGTCAGTGCAGCAGGGCGAATCCGGACGCGGCGGCGACGAGCACCAGCGCCTGGGCGAGGACCAGGGCGGCGAATAGCCGCTCGCCCCGGCCGGCCAGCCAGACGAGAACGCGCAGGTAGGCCGCGAGCGTCCCTGTCGCGAGCAGGGCGATGCCGGCGAAGTTGAGGTAATCGCTTTGTCCGAGGCGCGCGAGCCATCCCCAGCCCGCAGGGGCGCCGCTCTGCGCCACGAACTGCTCGGCCGAGAGGCCCCACAGGGCGGGCAGGCGCTCCAGGGGTATCAGCGGGTCGAGAATGCCCAGGACGTAGGCGGCGAAGCTCGCCACCAGCGCCGCGAGGGCGAGCCGCGACCACGCGTCGATCCAGCGCGCGTAGATCAGGTCCATAGGCCGAAGCCGCGGCCGAGGGCCCTGAATGCGGCGAGCAGCAGGAGGACGAGGACCGCGCGGCGCACGATCCGCGCAGGCGCGCGCGCCAGCGCCCGCACGCCGAGCTTCGCGCCGAGCATCACGCCGATGATCGAGGGCACGACCAGCATCGGCAGCACAGCGCCGCGGTGCAGATAGACCCACGCGGCGGCGGTATCGATGACCGACAGGATGAAGCCCGAGGTGCCGACCGCGAGCTTCAGCGGCACGCCCATCAGCAGAGTCAGCACCGGCACGTTGGCCCAGCCGGCCCCCAGCCCGAACATGCCGGCGATGAAGCCGATCAGCGCGAACGCTGCCAGCCCGGCCGGAGTGCGCTGCGCGCGCCACACGGTGTCTTGCCCGCTGGCCGGATCATGGAACACGCCATGCAGGCGCAGGGCTTCGCTGATGGCGTCGGGGCGGATCGAAGGCGCGGCGCCGGCCGGCCTGCGCCACATCAGCGCCACGGCGGCGAGGATCGTCACGCCCAGCGCGGCCTGCAGCGCGTCCGCAGGCAGCGCGAAGCTGAGCGACGCGCCGGCGATGGCCGTGATCGAGCCGACGAGGGCGAGCGGCAGCCCGAGCGGCAGGCTGGCGAGGCCGCCCTGCAGCAGTCGCGGCGACGCCGACAGCGCGCCGGAGAGCGCGACGAGCAGGCCGGCGGCGCGCACGAAGTCGAGGTGAAAAGGAAAGAAGCCGGCGACGATCGGCACGAACAGCACGCCGCCGCCGATGCCGGCAAGCACGGCGACGATCCCGATCGCGAAGCTGACGGCAAAGAGCGCGAGCGGCCATATCCACCAGGCTGTGGCGGCGGCTTCCATGGTCTTTTGGTTATGCTGGGGATTATGCCGAAGCTCGCCGCGAACCTATCGATGCTTTTTCCCGAGATCGACTTCCTGGACCGGTTCGCCGCCGCCCGCGCCGCGGGCTTTCGCGCCGTGGAGTACCAGTTTCCCTATGCCTGGCCGGCGCGGCAGCTCGCCGAGGCCGCGCGCGCCGCGGGCGTGCAGGTCGTGCTGCACAACCTGCCTGCGGGCGACATGGCGGCGGGCGAGCGTGGCATCGCCTGCCTGCCGGGGCGCGAGGCGCAGTTCCGCGAAGGGGTCGAGCGGGCGATCGAATACGCGAAAGCCGTCGACTGCCCGCGCGTGAACTGCATCGCCGGCCTCGCGCCGCGCGACGCGCGCCATTTCGACACGCTGGTGGCGAACGTGCGCCATGCCGCCCGGCGGCTCGGCGAGGCGGGAATCCGGCTCCTGATCGAGCCGATCAACACGCGCAGCGTGCCGGGCTTCTTCCTCACCGGCAGCGCGCAGGCGATCGAGGTGCTGAACGCCGCCGGCGAAGGCAACGCCTTCGTGCAGTACGACGTGTTCCACATGCAGATCATGGAAGGCGATCTCGCGCGCTCGATCGAGCGGCTGCTCGCGCGCATCGGCCACATCCAGATCGCCGACGTGCCCGAGCGCAACGAGCCGGGCAGCGGTGAGATCAACTTCGATTTCCTCCTGCGCCATCTCGACGCCATCGGCTACTCGGGCTGGGTGGGATGCGAATACAATCCCCGCGGTGACACGCGCGAAGGCCTGAGGTGGGCGAAGCCTTATCTCTGAACCGGCAAGCCGAGGTGGCGCGCGCGCTGCGCGCCTTCTTGCCGGCGCGAGCCGTGCTGTTCGAGGAAGAGGACACCCGGCCCTACGAGTGCGACGGACTCACGGCCTACCGGCAGCTGCCGATGGTGGTCGCCCTGCCGGAGACGGAGGAGCAGGTCCAGCGCATCCTCAAGGTCTGTTCCTCGATGAATGTCCCGGTCGTGCCCCGCGGCGCGGGCACGGGGCT
>DASSPL010000507.1:0-6915 GCA_035699685.1 Burkholderiales bacterium
GGACCCGGTGCTCGGCACCGCCGTGTCCGACCTCGAGGTCGACACCGAGGAAGAGGACGGCCGCATCTGGGAGCTGCGCTACCCCGGCGACGGCTTCAGCCTGGTCGTCGCCACGACGCGCCCGGAGACGATGCTCGGCGACGTGGCGGTCGCCGTCCACCCTGAGGATGCGCGCTACAAGGCCCTGGTGGGCAAGCAGGTCGAGCTGCCGCTGACGGGGAGGAAGATCCCGGTCATCGCCGACGACTACGTCGATCCGCAATTCGGCACCGGTTGCGTGAAGATCACGCCGGGCCACGACTTCAACGACTACCAGGTCGGCCGGCGCCACGGGCTCGAGCCGATCAGCATCCTGCGCCTCGATGCGCACCTGAACGACAACGCGCCCGAGAAGTACCGCGGCCTCGAGCGCTTCGAGGCGAGGAAGCGCGTGCTGGCCGATCTGCAGGCGCAGGGCCTGCTCGTCAGCGAAAAGCCGTACAAGCTGCGCGTGCCGCGCTCCGGCCGCACCGGCGTCATCGTCGAGCCGATGCTCACCGACCAGTGGTTCGTGAAGATGGAGACCCTGGCGAAGCCGGCCCTGGAGGCGGCGGCGAAGCGCGAGCTCAAGTTCTACCCGGAGCACTGGACGACGACGTACAACCAGTGGCTGGAGAACATCCAGGACTGGTGCATCTCGCGCCAGCTCTGGTGGGGCCACCAGATCCCGGCGTGGTACGACGACGCCGGCAACGTCTATGTGGCGCGGGACGAAGCGGCCGCCCGCAGCAAGGCGGGCGGCAAGACCTTGCGGCGCGACCCGGATGTGCTCGACACGTGGTTCTCCTCCGCGCTGGTGCCGTTCAGCTCGCTCGGCTGGCCGGACAAGACCCGCGACCAGGAGGTGTTTCTGCCCTCCTCCGTTCTCGTCACCGGCTTCGACATCATCTTCTTCTGGGTGGCGCGCATGGTGATGATGAGCCTGCACTTCACCGGCAGGCTGCCGTTCCGCGACGTCTACATCAACGCCATCGTGCGCGACGCCGAAGGCGAGAAGATGTCGAAGTCGAAGGGCAACACGCTCGACCCGCTCGACCTGATCGACGGCATCTCGTATGCCGATCTCCTGAAGAAGTCGACCGTGGGACTGCTCAGGGCCGACCACAAGAAGAAGGTCGAGAGCTATGTGAAGGCGCATTTCCCCGAGGGCATCCCGGCGTTCGGCACCGACGCGCTGCGCTTCACCTTCGCGTCGCTCGCCAGCTTCTCGCGCACGCTGAACTTCGACTTGAGCCGCTGCGAGGGCTACCGCAACTTCTGCAACAAGCTGTGGAACGCCACGCGCTTCGTCCTGATGAACACCGAGGGCAAGGATTGCGGGCAGGACGAGACAAAACCCGTGAAGCTCTCGTTCATCGACCGGTGGATCGTGAGCCAGCTGCAGCGCGTCGAGGCCGAGGTGGCGCAGGGCTTCGCGGAGTACCGTTTCGACAACCTCGCAGGGGCGATCTACCGCTTCGTGTGGGACGAGTACTGCGACTGGTACGTCGAGCTCGCCAAGCTGCAGCTGCAGGATGCGGACGAGGCGGTGCAGCGCGGCACGCGGCGCACGCTGGTGCGCGTGCTGGAGACGTCGCTGCGCCTCGCGCACCCGCTCATCCCGTTCATCACCGAGGAGCTGTGGCAGAAGATCGGGCCCCTCGCCGGCAAGAAAGGCGACACGATCATGCTGCAGTCCTATCCCGGGTCGCAGCCGGAGAAGATCGACGAGGCGGCCGAGCGCGACATGGCGGTGCTCAAGGAATGGACCATCGCCACGCGCAATCTCCGGGCGGAATCGAAGATGCCGCCCGGCGAGCGGCTGCCGCTCTACGCCACGGCCGAGCCGGCCGTGGGCGAGGCGTCACTCGTCAAGAACGCGATCAAGGCGCTGGCGCGGCTGGAAGAGCTGAAGGTGGTGGGCCAGCTGCCCGACTCGCCGGCGCCGGTGGCGGTGGTCGGCAACGTACGCCTGATGCTCTACAAGGAAGTCGATCCCGCCCTCGAGCGCGACCGGCTGCAGAAGGAAAGCGCGCGCCTCAGCGGCGAGATCGGCAAGGCGAAGACCCAGCTCGGCAACGCGTCGTTCGTTGAGCGCGCGCCGGCGAAGGTGGTCGAGCAGATGCGCGAGCGCCTGGCCGGCTTCGAGGCTACGCTGGCGAAGGTGAATTCGCAGCTAGAGAAACTGACTCGCTCGCGCTAGGCCAGGAGAAATCGAAGGTCCAGCCGTGCTGCGCCTCGAGGCGCATGCGGAAAGCCTGCTCCAGATCGAACGACGGCGTCGCCACCGAGCGGCCCGGGAAGCGCATCAGGAAGCTCGAGGCAATGACGGCGCATTCGCCGATGGAGGCGACGCGCGTGTGCGCGATGTCGCGGCCGTGCAGGAAGATCTCGCCGTCGAGGTAGGCGGGCACCTCGAACTGGCGGTAGGTGGCGACCGCCGAGGCAAGCCCCCAGGAGAGCCAGCGGTCGCGCCGGCCAGGCGCGTGCTTGAGGGGAGCGATCAGCGCGAACGGGAAACGCGCGGCCTCCTCGGCCCAGAGCAGGATCGGCGCAGCCGTCCTCGCCTGCACATGGGCAAGCGACGCATAGGCGGCGTCGAAGTCGCGCTGTGCGAGCGCGCCAAGCCGGATCCATCGCGCAAGCATCGGCGCATTATTTCATAATCCGCCGATGTTCGAGTCGGCCAACCTCGACCACAAGGTGTCGAAAGACGCCTACAAGCGCGCGGAGCCGAAGCTGCGCGCGGAGCTGCTCAACGCGCAATACGACCTCAAGGAGAACGGCCGCTTCCCGGTGCTGCTCCTGATCGCCGGCGTCGAGGGCGCCGGCAAGGGCGAGACGGTCAACCAGCTCAACGAGTGGATGGACTCGCGCCACGTGCTGACGCACGGCTTCGCCGAGCCCTCCGACGAGGAGCGCGAGCGCCCGCACCTGTGGCGCTTCTGGAAGGCGCTGCCGCCGAAGGGCAAGGTCGGCGTGTTCTTCGGCGCCTGGCACACCGATCCGATCGTGCAGCGCGTGCACGGCGCGATCAGCGCCGGCGAGTTCGCCGAGAAGATCGACGAGATCGTGCGCCTGGAGAAGATGCTGTGCGACGAGGGCGTGCTGCTCCTCAAGTACTGGTTCCATGTGCCGCGCAGCGTGCAGAAGAAGCGGCTCAAGGCGCTCGGCGAGCCGAGCGCCTACCCGTACCGGAAGTACCTCAAGGTAAGCGAGGCGTTCGTGCGCCGCACTTCGACCGCCGAGGCGCCGTGGATCATCATCGCGGGCGGCGACGATCGCTACCGCTCGCTCACCTTCGGGCGGCACCTCCTCGCCGCGATGCGCGAGCGGCTCGACGACCGGCCGGTGAAGCGCATGCCGGACCGGCACCCGCCGCTCGTGCCGCCGGCCGACCACCTGAACGTGCTGCGCGCGCTCGATCTCGACCGGCCGCTCGAGAAGAGCGAATACCGCAAGCAGTACGAGAAGCTGCGGGCGCGCCTCAACGCGCTGTCGCGCAAGCCCGGCTTCCGCAAGACCGCGCTGGTCGCGGTGTTCGAGGGCAACGATGCCGCCGGCAAGGGCGGCGCCATCCGCCGCGTCACCAGCTCGGTCGACGCGCGCTACTGCCGCACGGTATCGGTCGCCGCGCCGACCGAGGAGGAGCGCGCGCAGCCGTACCTCTGGCGCTTCTGGCGCCACCTGCCGCGGCGCGGGCGGCTGATCCTCTTCGACCGCTCCTGGTACGGCCGCCTGCTGGTCGAGCGCGTCGAGGGCTTCGCCGCCGAAGCCGACTGGCTGCGCGCCTACAGCGAGATCAACGACTTCGAGCGCTCGATGACCCGCCACGACCTGATCGTGGTGAAATTCTGGCTCGCGATCAGCAAGGAAGAGCAGTTCCGGCGCTTCAAGCGCCGCGAGACCATCGCCTTCAAGCGCTTCAAGATCACCCCGGAGGACTGGCGCAACCGCAAGAAGTGGGACCTCTACGAGGGCGCCGTGTGCGACATGGTCGACCGCACGTCGACCTCCAACGCGCCCTGGACGCTGGTCGAGGCGAACAACAAGTACTACGCGCGCATCAAGGTGCTGAAGACCCTGTGCGACGCGATCGAGAAGAAGCTCAGTTGAGCTCCAGGTCCTCGCGGATCGCGGCGATGCCGGCCGCGCCGCAGGCGTCGTCCTCCTTGCCGCCGGGCGCGCCGGAGACGCCGATGGCGCCGAGCAGCGAGCCGCCCGCCTCGATCGTCAGCCCGCCGCCGACGGCCGCGACGCCGGGCCGGTTGCGGACGCCGCTCTGCGGCCGGCCGGGCTGGGTGGCCTCGGCCAGATCGGTGGTGTTGGTCCGGAACGAGGCGGCGGTGTAGGCCTTGGCGCTCGCCATCTCGGGCGTGTGCGGCCCGGCGAAGCGGTCGCGCAGCAGCACCTGTACCACCCCCATGCGATCGCTGACCGCCACGGTGACCTGGTAGCCGCTCGCGCGGCAGCGCTCGAGCGCGGCGCGCGCGGCCTTGAGGGCAGTCTCGGGCGTCAGGACCTTGACGCTGAAAGTGGCCTGCGCGGCCGCGCTGCCTGAAGCGAAAACGAGCGCGAGGAGGAGCGCGCGGCTCACTTCTTCTTCATGAAGAAGGTGAACTCCCTGCGCTCCTCGCTGTGCGAGAGCAGCTCATGGCCGGTCTGGCGCGAGAACGCCTGGAAGTCCTTCACCGCGCCCGGGTCGGTGGCGAGCACCTTCAGCACCTGGCCCGACTGCAGGTCGGCCAGCGCCTTCTTGGTCTTCAGGATCGGCAGCGGGCAGTTGAGGCCGCGGGCGTCCAGTTCCTTATCGAAGGTCATAGGCCGAAAGTATAAGATCACAACGGCATGGCGACCTGGCTCGTGACCATCGCGCAGCTGCCGACCGAGGATCCGGCGGCGCGCATGCGCGTGCTGCGCACGCTCGAGTCGCTCGGCGCGGCGGTGATTCGCGAAGGCGCCTACCTCCTTCCCGACACCGCCACCAACCGCCAGGCGCTCGACGCGCTCGCGGAGTACATCGGCAAGGCCGCCGGATCGGCGCACGTGCTGCAGGTGCAGTCCGCCTCGCCCGCGCAGCAGGAGACCCTGCGGCGCTTGTTCGACCGCTCGGCGCGCTACAACGAGCTGATCAAGACCGTGGAGAGCCTGCGCGTCGGCTTCGGCCACTCCGACCCGAGCGCCATCTCGCGCGTGCTGATCAAGCAGCGGCGCGAGTTCGACGCCATCGCCGCGCTCGACTTCTTCCCCACCGAGGCGCGCGCCCGGGCCGAGCAGGCGCTCGCCGACGCCGACGCCGCGGTGCGCAAGCTGCTCTTCGCCGCGCAGTCGCAGGCGTCCCTGGGCAGCGGCGAGACCTTCCTGCGCCGCACGTGGGCGACTCGCAAGCCGCCGTGGGCGGACCGCCTGGCGTGCGCCTGGCTCATCCGCCGCTTCGTCGACCCTGAAGCCACGGTGGTGTGGATGGACAAGGCCGAGGAGCCTCCCGCCAACGCGCTCGGCTTCGCCTTCGACGGCGCGCACTTCGCGGCGAGCGGCGGCCGCATCGCCTACGAGGAGATGCTCGCGCGGCTCGACCTGGCGAAGAACCCGGCCCTCGCCAAGATCGGCAGCATCGTCCACTTCCTCGAGATGGGCGGCACCACGGTTCCCGAGGCCGCCGGCGTGCAGACGCTGCTGCAGGGCGCCCAGCGGCGCGCCGGCAGCGGCGACGAGCTGCTCGCGGAAGTCGAGAAGACCTTCGACCTGCTCTACGAGGCCTACTACGAGCCGGCCCGCAAATCGTAGCGGGTCCTACTTCTTGGCGTCCTTGAGCTCCGCGGCGTGCTGCGCGCGCAGCTCCTTGAGGCGCGCCTCGACCACCGACAGCTGGTAGAAGTCGCCGTCGCCGGCGGCGCGCGCGAGCTGGTACTGCTCGATGGCGGCGGGCAGGATGCCCTGCAGGGCGTACGACTCGCCCTGCGACTGGTGCTGCAGCAGTCGCTTGCCGAGCGCGGCGTAGGTCTTCGCCTGCATGCCGAACAGGCGGGCGTCGCGCGGGTAGAGCCGTAGCGGCTCCCGCAGCGCGGCCAGCGCGGCGTCGTTGCGGCCCGCCTCCTGCAGGGCGCCGACGTGGGCATAGGCGATGGCGCGCGAGTACGGGTAGCGCTTCTGCGCCGCGCTGAGGATCGATGCCGCGCCGGAGGGATCGCCCGCGGCCTGCCTGACCCGCGCGGCCAGCATCTCGAGCATCGCGCTCTCCACGCCGAGCGCGCGCAACCGGTCGACCTCGGCCTCCGCCTCGCGCAGCTCGCGGTTGCGCAGCAGCGCGGTGGCGAGGCCGTAGCGGCCGGTGGCCTCGTTGACATAGCGGCCCTCGCGCAGCGCGGCGCGGAAGCTGGCCAGCACGTCGCGCGCATCGCCCGACTCGGCGCGCAGCTTGGCGCGCACGAAGTGGAACTCCTGGCTGTCGCGGAACTGGCGGTAGGGCGCGCCGGCGGCCTTGTTCTGCACGTCGGCGATGCGCTCCGTGGTCACCGGGTGGGTGCGCAGGTAGCCGGGCACGGAGCCATCGTCCGCGACGCGGCTGCCGCGCTGCATCTTCTCGAAGAAGGTGGCCATGGCGCGCACGTCGAACCCGGCCTCCTCGAGGGTCTGCATGCCGACGCGATCGGCTTCGCGCTCGAAGTCGCGGGAGTAGCCGAGGCTCGCCTGCACCGCGCCGGCCTGCGCGGCGGCGGCGGCGCCGATCGCGAGGTCGGGCCGGGCGCGGCCGAGCAGGATCGCGGCGGCCATCGCCGCCATCACCGGCATCTGCATCTGCTGCTGCTGGCCGAACATGCGGGCGATGTGGCGCTGGCTGACGTGCGCGATTTCATGCGCCATCACCGAGGCGAGCTCGGACTCGGTCTCGGCCGC
>DASSPL010000508.1:0-2366 GCA_035699685.1 Burkholderiales bacterium
TGGGTGATGGTGAAGGAGACTTCCTTCTGCCGCGCGAGGTTGTTGGTGGTCGAGCCGCACTCCAGGTCGATGGTGCCGTTGGCCATCAGCGGGATGCGGTTGGCCGAGGTGACGAGCTGGTAGTTCGTCTTGAGGTTCGGCATCTTCAGCTCGCGCTTCACCGCGTCGACGATGCGATGGCACAGGTCCAGCGCATAGCCGATCGGCTGCTGCTTGTCGTCGTAGTAGGACAGCGGCAGCGACGCGTCGCGGTGGCCGATGGTGATCGAGCCCGAGTCCTTGATCTTCTTCAGCGTGCCTTCCTGGGCGAGCGCGGGCGCGGCGAGCGCCGCGGCGGCGAGCAGGGCAAATACGGTCTTCATGGGTTCCTCCCTAAGTGTTGTAAAAAATTCTACCTAGTTCAACGCCGCAGCGGTATTGCGCAGCCTCTCCGCCATGGCGGCCAGCAGCGAGATGCCGAACGTCGGTTCGGTCTTCACCAGCTGGAGAAAGACGTTGCGGTTGATGGCGAGGAGCGCGCAGTCGGTCTCGGCGGCGGCGTTGGCCGCGCGCGGCGACTGGTCGATGAGGGCCATCTCGCCGAAGATGCCGCCCGGGCCGACCTTCTCGACCATCGCGCCCCGGATCGAGATGCCGACCAGCCCCTCGATCACCACGTACATGAGGGCGCCGGCCTGGCCGGCAATCATGATGATCTTGCCCTTGTCGTAGCGCACCACCGCCTGCTCGCCGAGCCCCTTCGTCATGCTGGCGAGCAGGTTCTTGTCGAACACGCGCTTCTGCTCCTTGGTCTCGGTGCCGCTCGGCACGCCGGAGAGCCGCGCGATCATCGCGCGCAGCCGCATGATCATCGTGCCGAGCATCATCAGCGCGAACTCGGGCTTCTTCGACAGCGCCGTGGCGAAGCCCTTGTCGTCGAGCGACAGCACGCGGCACGGCGTCTGCGCCACGGCGCTCGCGCTGCGCGGCGAGTCGCTGATGGCGGCCATCTCGCCGAAGATCTCGCCCACCTTGGGCTCGCCGATCTGCCGGCCCTTGGCCACCAGCGCGACGCGGCCCTCCAGCAGGAAGTACATCTTGTCGCGCTTGAGCAGCAGCCGGCTCGCCTTCTCGTTCTCGGAGAAGAACACCGTCCCGGCCGGCACCTCTTCCTCCTTGCCGGCGGACTCGAAGAAGGCGCGCGCGACCGCGGGGATGTAGAGCGGGACCTGGGGCGCGGCCGCAGCGGGCGCCGCCGGCTTGGCGCCGCCCCCGGGCTTGCTGAAATCAAGGTCGTCGCTCATCGCGCCATGATAGTGCCAGAATCGCCCCATGACGCAGCCGGTGCGCAACGAGCACGACCTGCTCGGCGATCGGGCGGTCCCCGCGGACGCCTACTACGGCATCCATACCCTGCGGGCGCTCGAGAATTTCGCCATCACCGGCACGCCGATCTCGATCTATCCCGACCTGATCGGCGCGCTCGCGTGCGTGAAGCAGGCGGCGGCGATCGCCAACTGCGAGCTCGGCCTGATCGACGACCGCCGCTCGGTGGCCATCCGCCTTGCGTGCGAGGAGATCCGCGAAGGCAAGCTGCACGACCAGTTCGTCGTCGACGTCATCCAGGGCGGCGCTGGAACGTCGACCAACATGAACGCCAACGAGGTGATCTGCAACCGCGCGCTCGAGCTCCTCGGCCACCGCAGGGGCGAATACCAGCACCTGCACCCCCTGGACCACGTCAACCTTTCCCAGAGCACCAACGACGTCTACCCGACGGCGGTGAAGCTCGCGCTGCAGTTCGGCATCCGGCGGCTGCTGCAGGAAATGGTCGACCTGCGCAAGAGCTTCGAGGTGAAAGCGGAGGAGTTCAGGGACATCCTCAAGGTGGGCCGCACCCAGCTGCAGGACGCCGTGCCGATGACCCTCGGCCAGGAGTTCTCCACCTACGCCGTGATGCTCGGCGAGGACGAGCTGCGGCTCGCCGAGGCGGGCGGACTCATCCGCGAGATCAACCTCGGCGCCACCGCCATCGGCACCGGCATCAACGCGCACCCGGATTACGCCCTGCTCGTCACCACGCGGCTGTCGGAGATCTCGGGCATTGCGGTGGTCAGCTCGCCGAACCTGGTCGAGGCGACGCAGGATGCGGGCTCCTTCGTCCAGCTCTCGGGCGTGCTGAAGCGCATCGCGGTCAAGCTGTCGAAGACCTGCAACGACCTCAGGCTGCTGTCGTCGGGTCCGCGCGCCGGCATCGGCGAGATCTCGCTGCCCGCGGTGCAGGCCGGCTCGTCGATCATGCCGGGCAAGGTGAACCCGGTGATCCCGGAGGTGGTCAACCAGATCGCCTTCGAGGTGATCGGCAACGACATGACCGTCACCATGGC
>DASSPL010000509.1:0-10807 GCA_035699685.1 Burkholderiales bacterium
GAGATGGGCACGTCGGCGAGGTCCTCGGGCTTGCGGATCTTCGAGTCGGGCCGCACGAAGATCGCCCACGGCGACACGCCGTAGCAGTCGCCGACGAAGCGGCCCATGCCGGCGCCGGCGTTGGAGATCGTGCCCCACAGGCACGCGCACTGGATCAGGTTCTCGGTCTTCTCTTCGGTGAACGGCTTGTCCTGCGGGCGCTGCAGGTAGTTCGAGCCCTTCCAGCTCGCCTGGGTGCCGCGGAAAGTCTTGATGTCCCACTCGACCTCGATGCCCTCGGCGGCGAAGAAGCCCTCCTGCTCGGCGACGAAATCGTTGATGCCCATGCCCTTGGGGGCGACCTTTACCTTGCGCATGCCAGCTCCTCGTTACGGGTATAGTGGCCACTATACTATGGTCGCGAGACAAATCAACGAGCGCACGCTGCGCGGCGAGACCGTGCGCTACGCCAAGCCGCAGACGGCGAAGGAAGCGGCAATACTGGACGCGGCGACGCGGTTATTCGGCGAGCGTGGCCTCGAGGCGACGCGCACCGCCGACATCGCCGCGGCCGCCGGGGTCACCGAGCGCACGCTCTTCCGCTATTTCCCAACCAAGCGCCACCTGTACCGGCGCGTGATGTTCCCCGCGCTGGCCGCTGCCGCGGTGCCGCGCGCGCTGATGGATGCGGGCGAGCTCTTCGGCACCGAGGCGGAGAGCGCCGCCGAATGGCATCGCCGGGTTCTCAGCCTGCGCCTCGACGCGGCGAAGAAGGGCGCGCCGCAGTTCCGGCTGCTGCTCGCCGCCCTCATGACCGACGAGGCGCTGCGGCGGCGCGTGGTGAAGCTCTGGAAGGAGAACGTGCTCGCGCCGCTCGCCGGCACCGTGCGCCGCTACCAGCGCCGCGGCCAGTTCCGCCACGACCTGCGCCCCGAGCAGATCGCCCGCGCGGTGATCTCGCTGAACCTCGGCTACATCATCGCCCGCGCGCTGCTCGCGCCGGACGCCCCCTGGGACGACGAGGCGGAAATCGACGCCACGGTAGAAATGCTGCTGCGGGGCGTAGGGAAGGGCTGACGGTCCTGGAACGTTAGCTTCCCTGGCGACATCCATTGTCCAAGGAGCTCAAATGGCAAGACTGGTAAGACGAACCCCGCAGGAACCGACCAAGTACACCCTGGAGGGCAAGGAGGTGTGGCTGTGCAAGTGCGGCCTGTCCAAGAACCAGCCGTTCTGCGACGGCTCGCACAAGCTCGCCAAGGGCGAGGATCCCGGCAAGCTCTACTGGTACGACGACGCCGGGACGCGCCACGAGGTGCAGACCTCGTTCCCCGGAATCCGCACCTTCTGAACAAGACGCTTTCCGCGGTAAGGTCGTTTACCGGCTCCGATGCCGACCTGGTGGCGCTCGCCGCCGCCGGCGAGGCGCCGGCGTTCGAGGCGCTGATGCGCCGCTACAACCGCATGCTGTTCCGCACCGCGCGCGCCATCCTGCGCGACGACGCCGAAGCCGAGGATGCGCTGCAGGAGGCCTACATGCAGGCCTACCGGTCGCTCGCGAGCTTCCGCGCCGAGGCGCGCTTCTCGACCTGGCTCGCGCGCATCGTCGCGAACGAGGCGCTGATGCGCCTGCGCAAGCAGGCGCGGCGGGCGAGCATCGTGCCGATGCATTCACCGGATGAAGGGATGGAGCAGGTGCCCGGCGTGGACATCGAGAAGCCCGAGGCCTCCGCCGAGCGCGCCGAGATGCGGCGCCTCCTCGAGGCGCGCATCGACGCGCTGCCCGAGGCCTACCGCACGGTGTTCATGCTGCGCGCGGTGGAAGAGCTCTCGGCCGAGGAGACCGCCGCCGTGCTGGACATCCCGGCGGCCACCGTGCGCACGCGCTTCTTCCGTGCGCGAAGCCTGTTGCGCGAAGCGCTCGCGCAGCAGGTCGACCTCGCGTGCGAGGACGCATTCAGCTTCGACGGCGCGCGCTGCGACCGCATCGTCGCGGGGGTGCTGGCACGGATCTGAGGCTCGCGGCATCCAATGTGCCACACACACAAAGGAGACCGCATGAACCTCAAGCACTGCCTCTCGATCCTGCTGCTCGCGCCCGCCGTCGCGCTCGCGCAGGGCAAACCCAGCGATCCGCAGATCGCCCACATCGTCGTCACCGCGAACCAGATCGACGTCGACGCCGGCAAGCTCGCCGAGTCGCGCAGCCAGAACAAGGAAGTGAAGGCGTTCGCCAAGCAGATGGTCACCGACCACACGGCGGTGAACCAGCAGGCGGCGGCGCTGGCGAAGAAGCTCGGCGTCACGCCGCAGGACAACGACACCAGCAGGAACCTGCAGCAGGGCGCCGCCGACACGGCGAAGAAGCTCAAGGGATTGAAAGGCGCCGAGTTCGACCGCGCCTACGTCGACAACGAGGTTGCCTTCCACCAGGCCGTGCTCGACGCGATCGACAAGGTGCTGATCCCGGGAGCGCAGAACGCCGAGCTGAAGGGCCTCATCGGCAAGGTGCGGCCGGCGATCCAGGCGCACCTCGAGCACGCCAGGCACCTGCAGGCGTCGCTCTCAAAAAAGTAGCAGCGAAGTCCCACGAGGTACGCATCGAAGGGATGAAGTTCGTTCCCGGGCGGATCGAGGTCGCCGCCGGAGACGCCATCACCTGGATCAACGTGGACTTCGTGCCGCACAGCGTGACGTCCAAGACCGTCGAGTCGGGCGACCTGGCCCAGGACGGCCGCTGGACGTGGCGCGCGCAAGGCGCTGGCGAGATGGCGTACATCTGCCGCCTGCACCCGATGATGCGCGGCGTCGTGATCGTGAAATAAAAAACCGCCGGCCGCTTGCGCGGAACCGGCGGTTTTTCTTGCTGCGGGATTACTGCTTCTTGTCTTTCTCGAGGGTGGTCGATCCGGACGTCGTGTTGCTCTGCTGCGACTGGTTCCCGGTGCCCGACTGCTGGTTCGACTGGTTCGTGCTCGAAGCCGTGCCGCCCGCGCCCGCCGACGAGCCGGCCTTCTGCTCGCTCGACTGCGTGGTCGTGCTGCCGGCCGCGGCGCCGCTGCCCGCCGTCGAACCGGACTTCGTGTCCGTCGAGGCCTTGGTGTCCGTCGAGGCCTTGCTGTCGGTCGATGCCTTGGTGTCGGTCGAGGACTTCTGATCGCCCGACTGCGTCGTGCCGCCGGCGGCCGCATCGCGCTGCTCCTTCTTGGCCTTGCCCTTCGCCCAGCCCTTGCCCGGCGAGTTCGGGTTCTTGTCCTGCACGTGGCTGTCCGAACGGCTGGTGGTCGAGCCCGCGCCGGATTTCTGCTCCTGCGTGCTGGTGCTGGAGCCCGAACCGTATTGCTGCGTGTTCTGGTTCTGGCCGCCCGACTGCTGCGTGTTCTGCGCCTGGTTGGCGGTGCCCTGCTGCTGCGTCGCCTGGTTGTTGTCACCAGTCTGCGTGGTGGTGTTGCTGTTGTAAGAGCCGTGCGGCTGGACCCTTACGGTGTCCTGGGCGGCCGCGATCTGGCTGAACGACACCGCGAACAGGCCGGAAACCAGGACTGGAAAAAGCTTTTTCATGAATCCTCCTTGGTGGTGGAAAAAAACAACTGCACTTCTTGCTGCAAGCCCCGTGCCACAAAAACCCAAGGGTTTTAGGGGTATTGCTCCGATTTCTCGGCCACCACGCGCCCGCGATCCATCAGCTTCACCGTGACGATATAGCGATCGTCGGGCGAAACATTCACGGAGTTGGAGGCGAGGCGCGCGCGCCCGTCGTCATCGAGCCGCACGGTGCCGCCCTGGCTGCTATTGGACGACTTGCCTTGTCCTTCGCGGCGCACTTCCATCTTGTATTCGAGCTGCTTGCCGGCCGGCCCGCTGACCAGCGGCTCCACCTTGAGGTTTCCCGATTGCACGGTGGCCCCGAGGTCGAGCTTGTAAGGCGAGTCCGCGGCGATAGCCCCTGTCGCGAGAGTGGTCGCGAAAAGCACTGCGAGTAGCTTCATTGAACACCTCCTTGCGCGTAACAGCGCAAGGCCCGTGCCGGGGTCAGCGGCGCTCGGCGGCCTGGATGCGGCCCTGGATCTGCTCGGCTTCGCGCGTGAGCTGCTCGAGGCGCTCGATGGCGCGCGCGCGTGCACGGGGCTCCGGGATGCCCTCGCGCAGGGCGTTGCGCGTCTTCGTGGTCTCGCGCTCGATCTCGTCGCGCTCGCGATAGAGCGCGTGCAGCTCGCGCCCGCGGTTGTAGCCGGCGAGGAAGTTTGTCGGCTGAGGGCAGGCCGCGGCGTAGGCGTGTCCCGCGCGGCCTTCGGAGTAGCCGCGCTCGTACGTGCAGAACGTCTTCAGGCCTTCGTTGCGGCCCGCCATGTAGCGCTCGGCGTTCGGCGCGATGTTGTGCTCCGCGCACGCGCGGCGATGGTCGCCGAGCCGCTCGACGGCCCTGCCGCGAGCGCCGTCTTCGAGCCCGATCGTGTACCAGTCCGCCTGCACGCAGTCCTCGCGCTTGAGCGAGGCGCAGCCGGTGAGCAGCAGACTAAAAGCGATAGCCCAGGCCGGTGCTCGCATATATTCCTGACCGCTTCTCGACGATGGGGCTGCGCGCGGCGTCGTCGCTGAGGCGCCGGTGCTCGAGGCTCGCGACGAGCATCCAGCGATGCGTGAGCTCGTAGGAGCCGAGCAGGCCGAGGCTGGTGAAGAGGAGGCCGCTGTCGTCGACACCGTAGTACTCGCGGAACTTCTTCTGCGTCGCCCACGTCGCCTGGGCGAACACGCCGGCCAGGATGCCGTGGCTGCCGTAGATGCCGACCGTGGCGCGCGTGTCGACCTCGAGCCCGCGGTCGGTGTCGACGTGTTGCCGCACGCGCACGAGGCCGTTGAGCGGCACGCGGCCGATGTCGCGGTCGCCCTCGACGTAGAAGCCGATGGAGGCGCCCGGGTCGCGGTCGCGCGGCCCCTGCTCATACGCGGCGAGCACGCCGGCATCGAGGTTGCGCCGCAGCGTCCAGCGCGCGCCGCCTTCGAGCATGCCCTGCGTGGTGCGCGCGAACCACGGCTTGCCGTAGTAGCGCAGCACCGGGATCACGTCGACCGTGCGGTCGGACGAGCCGTCGTATTCCGGCCGCGTGCGGATGCCCGCGCCGATCATCGAGTAATCGGCCCAGGCCAGCGTCGGCAGGGCGGCGAGAAGGAGAAGAAAGCGGCGCATGGCGCGCTTTATAGCCCGAATCCACGGAATATGGACAGGGCAGAATGCGTTCTCTCGCCATGAGACTCGCGCTTCTGCTCGCCCTGCCGCTCCTGGGGGGCTGCGACCTCGTCCGCTTCTACGTGAACGAGACGAGCGGGGTGCCGCCCACCAAGCTCGTGCCGCTCTTCTTCCAGGAGCGCGAGTACGCCGAGGACCAGCGCCTCATCGCCAAGGTGAGGGGCGCGCTCGCCGCCGAGCCGGGACTGCGCGGGGCCGACATCGCGGTGGATGCCTACAAGATGCAGGTCAGCCTGCAGGGCAGGGGCGCTTCGCCCGACCAGATGGCGAAGGCGCTCGCCGTTGCGCGCGACGTGCCGGGCGTGAAGTCGGCGGAGATCCGATGAGGCGCCTGCTGATCCTTCTCCTGCTGGGCGGCTGCGCCAGCGGCCCGCGCGTCGACGAGATCAAGCTGCCGCCGGGCTTCCGCATCAGCATCTATGCCGAAGGCATCCCGGAGGCGCGCTCGCTCGCGCTGGGTGACCGCGGCACGTTGTTCGTCGGCGGCAAGGAAAAGGATGTCTACGCGGTGCCGCCGGGCGGCGGACGGCCGGTGCGCATTGCCGCCGGCCTGCAGGAGCCGCATGGCGTGGCGTTCCGGGACGGCGCGCTCTATGTCGGCGAGCGCAGCCGCATCCTGCGCTACGACGGCATCGAGGAGCGGCTCTCCAACCCGCCGCAGCCGGTGGTCGTCTCGGCGGACCTGCCGCCCTACAAGCACCACGGCCTGCGCACGCTGCGCTTCGGTCCCGACGGCCTGCTGTACGTGCCGGTCGGCGCGCCGTGCAACATCTGCGAGCCGGAGGAGAAGTACGCCGTGATCACGCGCCTCGATGTAAGAAATCCCATGCGCGAGGTTTTCGCGCGCGGCGTAAGGAATACGGTGGGTTTCGACTGGCATCCGCGCACGAAGGAGCTGTGGTTCACCGACAACGGCCGCGACCTCCTCGGCCACGAGGCGCCGCCGGACGAGCTGAACCACGCGCCCCGCGCTGGAATGCACTTCGGCTATCCGTACTGCCACGGCGGCGACCTCCTCGACCCGCAATACGGGCAGCGGCGCTCGTGCAGCGAGTTCGCCGCGCCGGCGCAGAAGCTCGGCGCCCACGTCGCCGCGCTCGGCATGCGCTTCTACACCGGAGCCCAGTTCCCGGCCGAGTACCGCGACGCCATCTTCATCGCCGAGCACGGCTCGTGGAACCGGCGGCCGAAGTCGGGCTATCGCATCACGGTGGTCAAGCTGCGCGACGGAAAAGCCGCGAGCTACGAGCCGTTCGCCGAAGGGTGGCTGCGCAACGACAAGTTCTGGGGGCGGCCGGTCGACCTGATCGTCGCGCCCGACGGATCGCTGCTCGTCTCCGACGACCACGCCGGCGTCATCTACCGCGTGAGCTACGCTGGACAGTAAGACCGAAAACGGCGCCCCAGGCCAGGTGGTCGGCCATCTGCGGCCAGAAGCCGAGCGCCGCGACCGCCGGGAAGAACGCGGGCGCGATCACCTTGAGGTCGAGCAGGCCGATGAGCACCGCGGCGAGCATCGCCCATTCCAGCGTCGCGCGGCGGGGCAGGGTCCTCCAAAGTACGACTGACCAGAAAAGCGAGACGGCCGGATGCACGACCGCGGCGGCGGCGACCAGCTTCGCCGTCGAGGTCTCGTGAGGCAGCAGCATCTGCCCGGCCGCGCGCGTCGCCACGCCCGCAGGAGGTCAGCGGAAGTCCGGCGGCCGCTTGGCGATGAATGCGGCGATGCCTTCACGGGCGTGCGCGGTGCGCGCCATGCCGGAGATGCCCTGCGCCTCGAGCTCCATCTGCGTCTCGAGCGATTCGCTGAAGCTG
This sequence comes from Burkholderiales bacterium, assembly GCA_035699685.1. Classification (GTDB taxonomy): domain Bacteria; phylum Pseudomonadota; class Gammaproteobacteria; order Burkholderiales; family SG8-39; genus SCGC-AG-212-J23. The sequence continues at coordinate 7,043 of DASSPL010000509.1, forward strand.
TGGTGGATGAGCCGCTTCGCCGTGCCCAGGGCCTGCGTCGCTCCCGCGGCGAGCTGTGCGGCGAGGGTTTGAGCTTCGCCCTGCAGCTCCGCATCCGGCACCACGCGGGTGATCATTCCCCACTCGAGCGCTTCCTTCGCCGACAGCACGCGGTTGGTGAGCGCCATCTCGAGCGCGCGCCGCACGCCGATCATGCGCGGAAGGAAGAACGTCGAGCCGCCGTCGGGGCTCAGGCCGGCGCGCGTGTAGGCGAGGGTGAACTTGGCCGATTCGGCGGCGATGACGAGGTCGGCGAAGAGCGCGAGGCTCAGGCCCGCGCCTCCCGCCGAGCCGTTGACTGCGGCGATCACCGGCGCGTCCATGCGCACGAAGCGCGAGATCGCGAGATGCAGGTGGCCGGCGAGCTGTTTCAGGTGTCCGGGCAGCCGGTCTTCCTGCGCGGCAAAGTGCTTGAGGTCGCCGCCGCCGCAGAACATCTTGCCGGCGCCGGTGAGGATCACCGCGCGCACGTCGCGATCCTCGCTCGCGCGGATCGCGGCCTGCATCAGCTCGCGCCCCATCTCGTCGTTCAGCGCGTTCGCCGCGTCGGGGCGATTGAGCGTGATGCGCGCGACACGGTCCTTCACTTCGTAGAGCAGGGTATTCATGGCACCTCCGCGGACTATGATAGGCCCATGCGCTTCCTGCTCGCCTTGCTGCTCCTCGCGCCGCTTGCCGCCGGCGCGCAGTCGTTCCGGTCCGAGGACCATCCGTTCCGCGTCGTGAAGGTGGTGGAGGGGCTGAACCAGCCGTGGTCGCTCGCCTTCCTGCCCGACGGCCGCATGCTGATCACGGAGAAGGCCGGCCGCCTGCGCGTGGTGCGCGACGGCAAGCTCGAGCCGAAGGCGATCGAGGGCATGCCGCCGGTCACCGTGCACGGGCAGGGCGGGCTGCACGACATCGTGCTGCATCCGCGCTTTCGCGAGAACAGCCTCGTCTATCTCGCCTACGCGGCGCGCGGCGCCGACGGCGTCGGCACCGAGCTCGCGCGCGGCCGGCTCACGGGCGAGCGGCTCGAGGACGTCCAGGTGATCTTCCGCCAGAGCCCCAAGGGCAGTGCCGGGCAGCATTTCGGTGGGCGCATCGTGTTCGATCGCGCCGGCTTCCTGTACCTCACGCTCGGCGACCGAGGCGAGCGCGATCGCGCGCAGCGCCCCGACGACCACGCCGGCTCGGTGATCCGCCTGCACGACGACGGCCGCGTGCCGAAGGACAATCCTTTCGTCGGCAAAGCGGGATGGAAGCCGGAGAAGTACACGCTCGGCAACCGCAACATCCAGGGCGCCGCCCTGCATCCGCAGACCGGTGCCCTGTGGACGCACGAGCACGGCCCGCAGGGCGGCGACGAGGTCAACGTCATCCGCGCCGGCACCAACTACGGCTGGCCGGTGATCACCTACGGCGTCAACTACGGCATCGGCACGCGGATCGGCGAGGGCAAGGAGAAGGCGGGCATGGCGCAGCCGCTGCACGTCTGGGTGCCGTCGATCGCGCCTTCAGGCATGGCGTTCTACACCGGCGACAGGTTCCCGCGGTGGCAGGGCAGCCTCTTCGTCGGCGCGCTGCGCGACCGGATGCTCGTGCGCCTCGTGCTCGACGGCGAGAAGGTCGTGAAGGAAGAGCGCCTGCTGCAAGGCGCCCTCGGCCGCATCCGCGACGTCCGGATGGGTCCGGACGGCTTCCTTTACCTGCTCACCGACGAGAGCAACGGCGTCCTCGCCCGCCTCGAACCCTAATTGGGGTCAGATCAACATTTCAGGACGCCCAGAGCAATTTGCCTCTTCGTCCTTTAATGTTGATCTGACCCCCTTTATTCGGGTTGGATGCCGGCCTCGCGAGCGGCCGCGACCCAGGTGTCGATCTGCTGCTTGAGGAACGCGGCGAGCTCCTCCGGCGTCGAGCCCTTCGGCTCGAAGGCGAGCTTGCCGAAGGCTTCGCGCGTCTCGGGCCGCTTGAGGATGACGTTGAGCTCGCGGTTGAGGCGGTCGACGACGTCCTTCGGCATTCCCTTCGGTCCGAACACCCCGCCCCAGGGCGTGAGCGACATCTTGCCGAGGCCGGCCTCCGCCGCGGTGGGCGTCTCGGGCAGCAGCGGGCTGCGGCTCGGGAACATGGCGGCCAGCGCGCGCAGCTTGCCTTCCTTCACCTGCGGCGCGGCGCTGCCGGGCGTGGCGAACGCCATCTGCACGCGGCCGCCGAGCAGGTCGATGGTCAGCGGGCCGTCGCCCTTGTAGGGCACGTGCACGATGTCGAGCTTCTCGAGCTGCTTGAGCTGCGCGCCGAACAGCTGGCTCGTGCTGTTGCCGGACCCGTAATTCAGTTTGCCGGGATTCGCCTTCGCATAAGCGATCAGCTCGGCGACGCTCTTCGCCGGGACGCTGGGATGCGTGAACAGGAAGAAGCCGAAGTAGCCGATCAGCGAGACCGGCGTGAAGTCGGTCATCGGGTTGTACGGCGGGCTCCTGCGCGTCGCCGGCACCCAGTTGAACGCCGTGTTGGTGGCGTAGTAGATCGTGTAGCCGTCGGCCGGCGCCTTCATCACGAAGTCGGATGCGATCGCGCCGTCGGCGCCCGGCTTGGTCTCGATGATGACCGGCTGGCCGAGCGCCTGCGAGAGCGGGGTGGCGAAGATGCGCGCGCCGAGCTCGGCGGCGCCGCCCGGCGGGAACGGCACCACCAGGCGGACCGGCTTGTCCGGGTACTGCGCGTGGGCGGAAAAGGCGGCGAATGCCGCCGCGATCAGGGCGATCAGGCGCATGGGGAACTCCTCCTCGCGCCGATTCTAGACTTTGAAGCTGGTCAGCGTCTCCTTGGCGAACAGGTCTTCCGGCTGCAGCCGGCGCTTGGACAGCCCCTGCTCGTGGTGGTAGCGCAGGAACGTGTCGAGCACGTGGCGGTTTTTCTCCAGCCCGTACGGCCACCAGTCGTCGCCCATCTCCTTGCGCGTTTCCTCGACGTGGGCGACGAGCCACGGCACCATCGCCGGCAGGGCGGCGGTCTGCAGGTACAGCTCCTGCGCTTTCGCCTTCGACGCCTCCAGCGCCTTGTACAGCGCCTGCGCCACCCACGGGTTCTTCTCGTAGATATCGCGGCGCAGCACGACGGTATGCATGATGGGGAAGATCTTCGTGCGCCGGTAATACTCCCGCTCGGCCGACACGTAGTCGGGGAACAGGCGCTTCACGTCGTTCGGCCGCTTGTGGAAGCTCGACGGCGCGCGCGCGGTGACGAACGCATCGAGCTCGCCGTCGGCGATCATCTGCGACAGCGTCTGCGTCTCGCCGATCGGCCGCACGCGGATCGAGGGCGGCAGGTCGATCTTCAGCTTGTCGATGCGCCCGGGCTCCTCTTCACCGCCCGAGAAGTGCTCGTAGTCCGTGACTTTGACGCCGTACTCGTCCGACAGGATGCCGCGGATCCACACCGGCGCGGTCATCTGGTACTCGGGCACGCCCACGCGCTTTCCCTTGAGGTCTTCCGGCCGCTTGATCCCGCTCTTGGCCGATACGAAGACGCACGAGTGCCGGAAGAAGCGCGACGGGAAAACCGGGATGGCGATGAAGGGCGGGTTTTCCCTGTGGAGGGATGCCGTGTACGACGAGAGCGACATCTCCGAGGCGTCGAACTCCTGCCCGCGCATCATGCGGAAGAACGTCTCCTCCACCGGCAGGTTGAGGTACGTGAGGTCGATCCCCTCGGGCCGCACCGTGCCATCGGCGAGCGCGC
>DASSPL010000510.1:0-6433 GCA_035699685.1 Burkholderiales bacterium
CCCCTCCCGGTAGGTGAGGTCCCTTATCTCCACGCTTGCACCTCGTGCAGGATGTTGGGCGCGCCGTAGTCGCGGATGATCCGCCGCGGGTCGCGCTCGGTCGGCCGGCCCTCGAGGTCGGCGCCGAGATAGCGCGAGTGCCGCACGATGCGCGTGCCGAAGTCGTGCTGGCTCTTTTCGTACTTCGCCAGCCCTTCGTCGATGGAAGCGCCTGAAAGCGAATCGGCGAGGCATTGGGCATCCATGGCCGCCTTGCCGGCGCCGCCGGCGACGTGCGGCCGCACGACGAAGGCCGCATCGCCGAGCAGCGCCACGCGACCAAACGTCATGCGCGGCGATTCCATGTCGCTGATCGCCTGCAGGAGCGGCTGAGGGGTTTTTCCAATGAGACAGGAAATCGCCGCAGGCAGGACGTCGACGGCATGCGCCTTCATCTCGGCGATGAATTCCGGCCGGATGAGCGGCGGCGGGATGGACATGCCGTGGTTCCTGCCGGCGGCGTCGGTAAAAAGCTCCGCGAGCGAGCTCACCGTGCGGTACCAGATGAAGTACACGCCGCCGGGCACCTTCATCGCGAGCAGCATCTCGCCGGGCGGAAAGCAGAACACGATGCGCCCGCGCACCGCGGCGAGCGTTTCCGCCGGCACGCTGCTGTCTTCAACGATCCCGCGCCAGGCGACGTAGTTCGCGAAGCGCGGCTGCACATCCGGCAGGAACTGCTTCCTCACCGTCGAGTAAACGCCATCGGCGCCGACGATAAGGTCGGCCTGGTCGCGGCTGCCGCCGGCAAAGATCGCCTCATGTCCTTCTATGCGCTCGAGCGCCATGCCCTGGCGGTACACGGAGGCGGGGAGCGCGGCGCGCAGCGGCTGATAGACCCGCGCCCAGGCGCTGGCCATCAGGTTGCGGCGGTGCTCGTAGGCGATCGAGCCGTCCTTCTCCATCCAGACGTGCGCTTCCTGCGCCACGCCCGCCGACGCGTCGAAGCGCGCGCCGGCGCGCTTCATCACGTCGAGCAGCTCCTGCGAGACGCCGAGGCCCGCGCCGCGGCCGGCGAGGTCGCCGATCGCGCGCTCATAGACGGTGACATCCCAGCCGCCTTTTCGCAGCAGGAGCGCCGCCATGAGACCGCCGACCGAGCCGCCGATGACGAGGGCCTTCATCTAGAATCATCGTAATGGAACAGCCGCTTCCCGAAGTGAAATGGGTCGGCGTGATGCACGAAGGCGTGCCGTGCCGCCGCAGCGACCTCGATGCCTGCATCCGCTTCTACCAGGACGTCCTCGGCCTCAGGCTCCTGCCGCGGCCGGCGAGGCTGGACGAGATCATGGGCTACAAGCCGAGCGGCGCCTGGCTCGGCGACGCCGAGGACCGGGTGCAGTTCCACCTCATTGCCAAGGACGACGAGGTGATGCCGGGGCCGCAGGCGCGCATGTCGCCGACCGGCCGCCATACCGCATGGCTGGTGAAGGACCTCAACGCCTTCCGCGCGCGCCTGAAGCAGCTCGGCATCAAGTACGACCAGATCGACGGCGTGGTCGCCAGCGATCAGGTGTTCGTCAAGGATCCTTCAGGCTTCACCTGGGAATTCCAGGAGAAGAAATAGTCATTTGCGGTGCTTCTGCGCCGCGGCGCGCAGCGCCTCGTAGTCTTCCCTGAGCTGCGGATTGGCCGCCAGGATCGGCGGCAGCGCGCTGGTCGCCTGGTCGAGGAAGCGCTTCGCTTCCGCCGCCGGCAGCGTGATGTTCTGCCCGCCGTGCTGCTCCCACGCCTTGCGCGCCCGCTCCGCGTCCTCGACGCCCCAGGTGGCGAAAAGCGGCTCCGCCTTCTGCGCTTCCTCGCGCACGATCGCCTCGAGCTCGCGTCCCAGCGACTTCATGAAGTTGCGGTTGACCAGCGCGCCGGCGATGAGGAACGAGCCGGGCAGCGTGGTGAGTCCCTTGGTCACGTCGTAAGCCTTGAAGGCGGTGAAGATGGTGTAGCCGGCGGTGAAGCCGTCGATGGTGCGGTTCTGCATCGCCGGCATCACCTCGCCGAGCGGCATGGACAGCGGGTTCGCGCCGAGCTTCTTGAACGGCTCGAGGTGCAGCGGCGCGCCGCCGGGTACGCGGATCTTCAGGCCGGCGAGATCGCCCGCGCTGCGCACCGGCTTGTGCGACAGGAGCGCGAGCGGACCCTGCGCGTAGGTGGCGAGCGGCTCGACCCCTTTGGTCGCGCCGAAGGTGGCGAGGCGCTTGCGCACGTCCGGGTCGGCGAACACGCGCTGCGCATGCGGCACGTCGTCGAACAGGCCCGGCGCGTCGAACACCAGGAAGCGCGGCTCGAGGCCGATGAAGAACCCGGTGGCCGGCGTCGTCATCTCGATGGTGCCGAGCGCCACGCCCTCGACGGTGCGCGGGATGGGGCCGAGCTGGTTCGCCGGGTAGATCTCGACCTTCACCTTGCCGCCCGAGCGCGACTCGACGCCCTTCTTGAAGGCGTTCATCCACTCGATGGTCACGTCGTTGATCGTCGGCGTGGACAGCTTCATCGTGTACTGCGCGTGCGCCGCCACGCAGAAGGCGGAGAGCGCCGCGGCCAGGCAAAGTTTCATGTGCATTCCTTTAATGGGCATAGCGGAAGACCAGGCTCGCCGCCCGCAGCGCGCGGCCGCCGTCCAGCGCCTTAAGCACCTCCGGCCTGGTCATGCCGGGCTGCAGGGCGCCGGGCTCGAGGTCGGTGGCGATGAGCGTCATCACGTAGTGCTGCGGGGCATTGCCGCGCGGCGGGCAGGGCCCGAGCCACGGCAGGCCGAGGGTGTTCCTGCCGGCGACGAACCTGCCGGCCTGCGCGGGCGCGCTGAGCTCGCCTTCGGCGAGGGCGTTCACGCCGGCCGGAATGCCATAGACCACGGCGTGCGACACGCCCAGCCCGGCGCGGCCGGCCTGGTCGTCCCATATCAGTACATAGCTGCGGGTCCTGTCCGGCGGGTTGGACCATGCGAGCGGCGGCGATACGTTCTGGCCGAGGCAGTTCGGGTTCTTGGCGAAGTTGCCGGCATGCTTGCGCTCCAGCATGGAGTTGTCCGGCAGGCCGGGCGAGGTGAGGCGGAACGCATTCGGATTGATGGACGCCTCGCGCTGTGTAGCGCAGGCGCCGACGATGGCGCTTGCCACGAGCGCCAGGACTGCGGTCTTCATTTGCTCCTCCCGTCGATGACTAGGCCCAGCGGAACGCCCGCTCGGCCGCTGAAATACGCTCGGTGTCCTTCGTCGAGACGCCCCAATGGTCGGTGCGCCCCGGCGGCCACTTCCAGTCGTCCGGGCCGCCGACGCGGTAGCTGTCGTCGACCTCGGAAACCTCGGCGGTGTACTCGATCACGCCGCCGTGCGGCCCGATGAAGTAGCCGAAGACATTGTTGCCGGGCCCGTGGCGCCCGGGTCCCCATACCGCCGGGTAGCCCGCGTCGCGCAGGCGGCCGATGCCGCGCATCACGGCGTCGACGTCGGCCATCTCGAAGGCGATGTGGTTGAGCGTCGTGGCGCCGGCGCGCGCGAACGCAAGGCAGTGGTGCTTGCGGTTGCAGCGCACGAAGTTCATGTGGCGCGTGCGATCGGAGACCTTGAAACCGAGCTTTTCCACGGTGAAGCGCTCGGCCGCGTCCGCGTCATTCGAATTGAGGACCACGTGCGAAAGCCGGATCGGCCGGTCGCGCGTCGCCGGCAGGGGAGAGGCAGGCTTGGCGAGCACGAAGCGGTAGCGCTCGCCCTCCGGCCCTTTCTCCTCGCGCTCCCGCCCGATCTCCTCGCGGCTGCCGCAGAACGTGACGGCGACGAGCGCCGGCGCTCCTTCCTCGAGCGACACGAGATAGGGCAGCGCCGCCGTGCCGCGCAGGCGCACGGCGCCTCCTTCGTCGGCGCGTACCAGTCCCCAGATGCCTTCGAAGAAGCGCGCCGTGGCGGCGACGTCCCTCACGCGAAGCTCGACGCTTTGCAGTTCCATGGATCGCTAGCTTCGCACAACCGCCTGCAGGTGCTCCTGCAGCACGCGATCCATCTCGGCGGGCGACTCGCGGCCGAAGCCGCAGTAGCCGCCGACGCCGAAGTCGGGGAGGAACTTGCGGGCGGCACGCATGCGCTCGGCGTAGCTCTGCATGCTGTGCACCATGCCCAGGTAGACGCGCGCGCCGCCGGCCTTGAGGTCTTTCAGCGGCTTGAAGAAGTCCTCCTGCGCGTCCGGCAGCACCGGGATGTGGATCCAATCCACGCGGCGCTTCGAAGCGCCGACCACGGCGTTGGCAAGCTCGACCGTCGGCCCGAGATCCCGCGGCGCGAAGCGCGGCCAGCCGCCGATGGTGCCGAAGCAGAAGTGGTAGCCGAGCTGCACCTCCTCCGGAATCGACGGGGCGAGCGCGTGAATCTGCGTGGTGCTCGCCTTGATCGACGCCTCGGTGGTAATGCCCGGCACGCCGCCGCTCGCCTCGATGGTCTCGCGCGCGAGATCGAACTGGATCGCCAGGTCCCGATGGGGGATCTTCGCCGTCATGGTGGCGAGCTCCGCCTTCATCGCCGCCGTGAAGCCGGGGCGGACGATGGCGAGGTCGCTCGCCACCGGGAAGTTGGCCGGCGCGCAGACGCTGTTCACCGCCGGCAGGCTCACCTGCAGGCGCAGATGCTGCGGCAGCTTGCCTTCTCGCTTCATGGCGGAAAGCAGGGCGTACGAATTGAGCGCGTCGAGCGCGAAGCCCAGGCGCCACCCCGGGTCCCCGAACACGATCTCTTTCACCCCGTTTCTCACGCGGAACTGCCACGTGTCGCCCTGGTCGTGCGGCACGAGGCGCTCGACGCCGTTGTCGCGGCGCGGCCGGCGCACGATGTCGAGATCCGGGTGCAGGGCGAACACGCGGTAGTGCACGCCGCTCACCCAGTAGCGCCGCGGTCCCACCTCGCCGTCCGGCAGCATGTCGAGGTGCGGCGCGAGCGGCTGGCCGAACTTCTCGAACACCTCCTTCGTCGTGTCGAGCGGCACGCTGCCGACGAGGATCAGCTTGCCCATGTCAGAGGCCGAGGATGCGCTCGGCGTTCCGGTGGAAGATCTTCTCCATCACCTCGTCCTTGTAGCCGAGCTCCTTCCACTCGCGCAGGATCCGCTCGTACGGCATGCTCGGGTAGTCGCTGCCGAACATGATCTTGTCCTGCAGCCGGCCGCGCATGTCGACCTTGAGGTTGCCGGGGAAATATTTCGGCGCCCAGCCGGACATCTCCCAGTAGACATTGCCCTTGTGCAGGGCCACGGCGGTGGTCTCGTCGACCCACGGCCAGCCCGGATGCGCCATCACGATCTTCAGCCTGGGCAGCGCCGCCGCGAGGCGGTCGATCGATTCGGGATGCGCGTGGCGAATGATGGCGCCGTGCCCGCCGGGCATGCCGGCGCCCATGCCGGTGGTGCCGACGTCGATCATCACCGCCGCACCCAGCGAGGCGATTTCCTCGAACATCGGCCGGGCGCGCGGATCATCCACGGCGAAGTGCTGCATGATCGGATGGAAGTGGAAGCCGATGAAGCCGTATTCCTTCACCGCCTTCCGCGCCTCCTGGATCACGTCGGGCTTGAACGGATCGAGCGCGCCCCAGCACTGGATGATGCGCTTCGGGTGGCGCTTCCACATGGCGTGGACGTAGTCGTTGCCGACGGGCTTGGTCTTGATGGTGAGCTCGAGATCGAGCGCGACCAGGCACGCTTCGACGCCGGCTTCGGCGAACTCCTGGACCACCTGGTCCTCGGGCTTGCCGACCCACTCACGCTTCCAGTAGCGCGCCAGCTCCTCGACGTAGACGCCCTGGCACTGGATCCACTCCTTCGTGCCGGGGTAGCAGTGCAAATCAATGATTCGCATGGGCCGCCATCTCAGAGAGGGTCTTCTTCGACACCTTGCCGAAGGTGGAGACCGGGAAGTCGTCGACCACCATCAGCCGCTCCGGCAGCTTGAACTTGGCGATCTCCTTGCCCTTCAGGAACTCCACCAGCTCGGCGAGCTCGACCTTCTTCCCGGGCTTAAGGACCAGGCAGGCGCACATCTTCTCGCCGAGGTTCGGGTCGGGCACCGGCACGCAGGCGACGTTCTGCACCGCCGGGTGCATGAGGATCAGGTTCTCGACTTCCTCGCAGCTGATTTTCTCGCCGCCGCGGTTGATGAGGTCCTTCTTGCGCCCCTCGACGATGTAGTTGCCCGAAGGATGCCTGCGCATCAGGTCACCGGAGCGGTAGAAGCCGTCGCGGGTGAACTGTCTTGCGTTGTATTCCGGCACGCCGTAGTAGCCGCGCAGCGTGTACGGGCCCCGGCAGGTGAGCTCGCCGACCTCGCCGTCGGCTACGGGGCGATCGTCGTCGTCGAGCAGCAGCACCTCGTCGTCGGCGCAGATCGGCCGGCCGCAGGTCTCGAGCTTCACCTCCT
>DASSPL010000511.1:0-6914 GCA_035699685.1 Burkholderiales bacterium
GAAAGCCTCCCGCTGGTTCATCGCCGCGTCCCAGCGCTTCACGTTCGGCAGCTCGGGGAGCTCTACGCCGAACTTGAGGCAGCGCGTGACGATCGGCGCGAGGCAGATGTCGGCGAGGGTGAACTCGCCGCCGGCGACGTAGCCCGAGCCGATGGCCTTGTCGAGGATGGCGAGCTGCGTGCCCAGATCTTTTCTTTGAGCGTCGAAATCAGCGCTGCGCTTGGCGGGTTCCAGCTTCGCCTCGCGGAACATGGCGAGGTAGGGGTTGTTGAGCGCGGAGAGCTGCCAGTCCATCCACTTCTCGACCTGCGCGCGCTTCGCGGGATCGGAGGGATAGAGGTTCGACTTCGCCTTCGAGGCGATGTAGCGCAGGATGGTGTTCGACTCCCAGAGGATGGTGCTGCCGTCCTCCAGCGTGGGCACCTTGGCGTTCGGATTCTTCGCGAGGTATTCGGGCGTCTGCGTGTTGTTGAACTGGCGGCCGACGTCGACGCGGTCGTAGGGCATCTTCAGCTCTTCCAGCAGGAACATCACTTTCTGGACGTTCCCGGAGGTCTTGCGTCCCAGCAGTTTCATTTGCTCTCCGGTTTATAGGCGATAGCTTCGATTTCAATCTTCGTGCTGATGACGGCGCGCGCCTCGACGGTGGTGCGCGCGAGCGCGGCGTTCGGGAAATGCTTTGCGAAGACGCCGTTGTAGCGGCCGAAGTCGCGGGCGTCCGAGAGGTACACCGTCGCCTTGACGACGTCCTCGAGGTCCGCGCCCGCCTCGTTCAGCGCGCGCTTCACCGCGGCGATGCAGTGCTTCGTCTCCTCCTCGATCGTGCCTTCGAACATCGTCCCGTTCTCGTCCTTCGGCACCTGGCCCGAGATGAAGATGAAGTCGCCCGCGCGCACCGCGGGATGGAAGGGGAGGTTCGGGTTCTTTTTTCCGTAGGTTTTTCGGGTCATAGAAGAAAAATGGTGACTGTCACCATTTAAGTCATTTCGACGATGTCGATGCCGCGCTGGCGGTCGACGAGGTAGAAGAGGCCACGCGAGTCGATGGTGACGTCGTTGGACGAGACGCGCTCGTAGCCCTGCGGGACGTCGGGGACGTAGTGGCCGACTTCCTTCGGGCGGAAGGGATCGGCCACGTCCACCAGTCGCAGGCCGTGCGCGAACCAGGCGAAGGGGATCAGCGTGCCGTTGAAGCGCTCGGAGGGCTGGTGGCAGCCGGTCATCGCGTCCTGGTCGAGGCCCTGGTCAATGTCCTCGACCTGGAAGGAGCTGATCGGGATCGGGGTGCGCTCGTCGGTGATGTCGTAGATCCAGGTGAAGGACGGCGACGACGGGTAGAGCTTGGCCACGTCCTCGTCGGCGACGATCATCACGTCGCGGTTCTTCAGCTTCTGCGGCATCGGCAGGCAGGTGTGCGTCGGATGCGGGAAGGCGAGGCTCTTGATGCCCTGCGACACCATCTTCGGCTTCGACATGTCGCTGATGTCGAGAATGAAGATGCCGTGGTGCCAGTACGAGACGTACAGGCGGTCGCCGCGGCGAAGCGGATGGTGGCAGCGCGGCTCGCGGTAGTTGGCCCACGGGTATTCCTCGCCGCCCGCCTGCCACTGGCCGGGGATCCACCAGCGCCCGACCTCCTCCGGCTTCGCCGGGTTCTTGAGGTCGAGGATCATGACGATGTTGCCGATGTAGCCCTCGGCGGTGGGCGAGATGTACGCGTAGCGGCCGTCGAAGGAATAGCGGTGCACGCCCTTCCCCGCCGTCTTCCACTTCGCGATCTCCTTCGGCTTCTGCGGATTGGAGATGTCGTAGATGCCCAGCCCCCCGCCGAAGTCGGGGTTGCCCTGGCCGAAGCGCTCGTGGTTCACGATCATGATGCCGTTCGCGGCGCGCACCTTGTGCGAGTGCCAGCCCTCCGGCATCTTGATGTGGTCGATCGGCTTCGGCTTCTTCGGGTCCGAGACGTCGATCAGCGTGGTGCCGTTCGGGTTCCTCATGTGGCCGACGAGCAGCGTGTTGCCCTCGACCCAGACCTGCCCGCCGCCCGGCACGTCGATGTGGGCGACGAGCCGGGTGTTCTTCGCTTTGCTCAAATCAGCCGCTCCACGTCGCCCGCGGGCGTCTTGCCCCACTTCGCGTGCAGGCCGAAGGCGCGCAGCGCGGGCTCGTCGGAGCCGATGAAGAAGATGATCGGCTTCTTCGAGTCGTTGACGTGCTCGTACCACTCGTTGGCGGGAATGGCGAGCGTGTCGTAGTACTGCCAGTCGAAGCGCTTGCCGCCGACGAGCGAATGGCCCTCGCCGCCGCCGTCGAAAGGCGTGAGGAGGAGGCTCGCGGTCTGCTTCATCGGCCGCGTGCGCTCGCCGGGGCGCAGCATCTGCGCGAAGAAGGTCATGGTCTTGAATACCGGGCCGCCCTTCACCGGGTCGACGTACTCGACCGTCAGCGCCTCGTACGGGTCGCCGTCCCAGTCCTTGTGCTTCTCGAGCAGCTCGCGCAGCGGCTCCCAGCGGTAGCAGTACATCGGCGAGGAGTAAGGCGAGCGCTCGTGCTTCACGAAGCGCGGCAGGTAGCCGCCGGTGCCGTACGTGCTCTGCGAGTAGTCGGTGGGCACGCGCGCGGTCTGCTGCTTCTTGATAACGCCGTCTTCCTTGTAGTCGTGGGCGAAGAACGCGGCGTTGAGGTTCTCGACCAGCGGCACGTCGAGGATCGACAGGTTCACCGCCGGCTCGTCGCCGGTGCAGCCGTGGTTGTGCCAGGCGTCGTTCGGCGTGAGGACCAGGTCGCCCGGGCCGAAGGTCATGTCCTCGCCCTCGACGCCGGTGAAGTTCTGCCGGCCGGTGAGGCCGAAGCGGATCGCGCTCGGCGTGTGCTTGTGCGGCGGCATCACTTCGTTTGGCGAATTGAGCCGGTACGCCGTGTACATGGTGGTGACGGTGGCGCGGCGCGGGGCGAGCCCCGGGTTCATCAGGATGAGCGAGCGGCGCTCGGAGTCGACCGTGGTCACCAGGCGCGCGGCCTTGACCAGCGCCGGCTCGATCGTCTCCTTGTAGGACCAGAGGAACGGCTGCGCCCTGGGCGCGGCCGCCAGCAGCTGCTTCACTTCGTCGTGTCCGGGCCCGGCGTTGGTGGCCCAGAACGGGAACATGTGCTTGCGCGCGATGTCGGTGTGCAGCTCCTTCAGCTCGGCAGCACGGTCGGGGGCTGCGACGGGGACGGAAGCCATGGGGGCGCTCCTGTGGATCGGGAAAAACGGAGAAAGCGCGATTATGGCCTCACCGGGGGCGGCGGAGTCGAAACGGCAGACGGAAAACCCCCCGCTCACGTAGTTCGCGACCCCCTTGTCAGGGGGTCAAGAGCCGCACTGCTATGCGCGGAGGTCCTGGCGCGCGGCGGAGCCGGAGGCGCCGACCTCGTAGAAGACGTGCACGAAGTGGCTGACCTTGCCGACCGGGTCCTTGACCACGCGGATGCTGCGCCACTCGCGGTAGATCGAGCCGTTCTTGCGCTTGCTCCACGTCGTACCCGACCAGTAGCCGTTCTTGAGGAGCGTGGCGTAGGCGTCGTCGTAGTACTCCGGCGGCATGAGGTGGCTGCGGATTGCCTTCTCCTGCTGGCCGAGCACCTCCTCGCGGCTGTGGCCGGTGATCTCGACGAACGCGCGGTTCACGGTCTGGATGGTGCCGTCGGCGGCGGTGATCATGATCGCCTCGGTCATGCCCTCGAGCGCGTGGCCGGCGAGCAGCATGCGCTCCTCGCTCTCGCGCAGGTCGGTGACGTCGTGCGACACGAGCACCCGCTGGCTGCCCACCGGCTGCACGTGCGAGCGGTACTGCCGCACCCGGCCCTCGCGGTCGACGAGGCGCAGGGCGAGCTCGCGCGGCTCCTCCGATTTCAGCGCCCGGCGCAGGTGCTCGGCGTCGTCGGGGTGGATGCGCTTGAAGAGCTCGCCGCCCGGCTGCAGGTCGGCGGCGTCGAAAAGGCGCGCGTGCGAGGGACTGGTGTAGAGCCAGCGGCCCTCGGCGTCGACCATGGCGACGAGGTCGTCGGCGTTCTCGGCGATCAGGCGGTAGCGCTCCTCGCTCCTCCTCAGCTCGTCCCCCGCGGCGGCGAGGCCGCGCGTCTGCAGCCAGACGACGTAGCCGACGCCGCAGGTATACGCCAGCCCGCCGATGAAGCACATGAAGGTGACGAGGGTCGGGGTGTCGGGCGTGAAGCGCCAGCCGGAGAGCGCGACGCCGAGCACCGCGCCGAGCGAGCTGCAGGCGAGCGACAGCGCCGCGCCGATGCCGCCGCGGTTGACCACCGCATTGAGCGTCGCCGCCGAGATCATCATGAACGTGATCCACATCGGGAAGCCGAGCCCGGCCGACCAGGCGCCGAGCAGCGTGGCGTCGAGCAGCAGGTTGTCGCGCTCGGCGCGGCTGGGGTGCGCCGAGCGCGCCGCGCGCCAGTAGACGAGATGCGGATAGACGACGAACTGCGCGACGAGCAGCACCCAGGCGAGCGAGCCCACGTTGCGCGGCCAGAGGTAGAGGCCGATGGTCATCAGGCACCACGCGAACGCGGTGCTGCGCACCAGGTGGTTGATGCGCACCAGGCCGGAGGCGCTCACGGCCCGTTCGACGCCGCCACGCCGTTGCGCGGCGCGCCCACCTCGTAGAACACGTGGATGTAGTGCGTGACGGCGCCGGCGGCGTCCTTCGCCGAGCGGATGCTGCGCCACTCGCGGTACACGCTGCCGTTCTTGCGCCGGCTCCAGCTCGCGCCCGACCAGGAGCCGTCGCGCTGCACGGCGGCATAGGCGTTGTCGAAGAACTCGGCGGTGAGCAGCGCGCTGCGCAGCGCCTTCTCCGGCTGGCCCATCACCTCCTCCTTGTCGTGCCCGGTGATCTGCGAGAAGGCGCGGTTCACGCCGACCACCGTGCCGTCGGCGGCGGTGATCATGATCGCCTCGGTCATGCCCTCCAGCGCGTGCGCGGCGATGAGCAGCTTCTCCTCGCTCTCGCGCAGGTCCGTGACGTCGCGCAGCGCGAGCACCAGCCGCTCGGCCGGCCGCGGCTCGTCGCGCACCGGCTGCACCGCCGCCTTGTACTGGCGGATGCGGCCGTCGCGGTCGACCAGGCGCAGCGCGAACTCGCGCGCCTTGCCGGTGGCGGCGGCGCGCAGCACGGCCTGGCGCCCGGCGGCCGCGTCGTCGGGATGCGCGCGCTCGAAGGCCTCGGCGCCCGCCTTGGGATCCATTACGCCGCCGAACGAAGGGCTGGTGTAGACCCAGCGCGAGTCGCGGTCGATGATGGCGACCAGGTCGGCGGCGTTCTCGGCCAGCAGGCGGTAGCGCGATTCGCTGTCGCGCACGCGGCCGCGCAGGGTGTACACCACGCCGCCGATGGCGCAGCTGTAGCCGAGCGAGCCGATGAAGCACAGCGCGGTGACCAGCCGGCTGGTTTCCTCCAGGAACTGGAAGCCGCCGAAGGCGAGGCCGAGCGCCGCGCCGGCGCAGAAGGTGGCGATCGACCAGGCGCCGCGCACGCCGCCGAACACCACCGCGGCGTTGAGCGAGGTGCTGAAGAGCGCCGCGTACGCGAGCCACAGCGGGAAGTGCAGCGCGCCGATCCAGACGCCGAGCAGCCCCGCGTCGAAGAAGAGATTCAGGGCCTCGGCGCGGCGCGAATCCTTCGCGCGGCGCGTGTGCAGGTAGGCGAGGTGCGGATAGACGAGGAACTGCGCCGCCAGCGCGACCCAGAAGACGCCACCGTAGTCGTGCTCGACGCCATGGATCGCAAGGACGACGAAGCTGTAGGCGAACGAACCTGCTCGAATGGCATAGTTGATCCGCGCCATCGGGTGGTGGCCGTTGCGCTGCTGCATGGGGCGGCAGCCTATCGGTACCTATTGTTGCGGCGTGTCAAGGTCTGTAAGGATTGGAATAGGCAGGCCATAATCCCTTCATGACCTCCCAACTGGATTCGCTGCGCCAGCATTCGCTGGTGGTCGCCGACACCGGCGACATCGAGGCGGTGGCGCGCTGGAAGCCGCAGGACGCGACCACCAACCCGTCCCTTCTCCTCGCCGCGGCGCAGGACCCGCGCTACCGCCACTTGGTGGATGCGGCGATAAAGGAGGCGCGCGGCGAGACCACCGCGACCATGGACGGGCTCTTCGTCTACTTCGGGCGCGAGATCCTGAAGCACGTCGCCGGGCGCGTCTCGACGGAGGTCGATGCGCGGCTGTCGTTCGACGCCGAAGCGTCGATCGCCAAGGCGCGGCGGCTGATCCAGATGTACGAGAAGCACGGCGTGGCGCGCGAGAAGGTGCTGATCAAGCTGGCGAGCACCTGGGAAGGCATCCGCGCCGCCGAGAAGCTCGAGCGCGAGGGCATCCACTGCAACATGACGCTGCTCTTCTCCTTCGCCCAGGCGGTGGCCTGCGCCGAGGCCGGCGTGACCCTGATCTCGCCGTTCGTCGGGCGCATCTACGACTGGCACAAGGCGGCGCGCAAGGTGGACGACATCCCGGTCGACGACGATCCCGGCGTCGCGTCGGTGACGCGCATCTACAACTACTACAAGAAGCACGGCTACAAGACCCAGGTGATGGGCGCGAGCTTCAGGAAGACCGAGCAGATCGTGGCGCTCGCCGGCTGCGACCTCCTCACCATCGCGCCCGACCTCCTCGACAAGATGTCGAAGACCCCGGGCCCCCTGGAAAAGAAATTGTCCGTGGAGAAAGCGCGCGCCCAGTCGATCGAGAAGATCGCCATGGACGAGAAGACCTTCCGCTGGATGCACAACGACGACGCCATGGCCACCGACAAGCTCGCCGACGGCATCCGCCGCTTCGACGCCGACGCGCGCAAGCTCGAGAAGCTGATCATCTCGCTGGCCGCCGCCGCCCCCGCCACCGCCTAATTCC
>DASSPL010000512.1:0-4831 GCA_035699685.1 Burkholderiales bacterium
AGAATGTTCTGCACCGAGGGCAGCACCAGCGCCTCGCGGCCCTCGGCATCGTAGATGCGCACGTCCGACAGGTTGATCTGCGGCCGCAGGCCGAGCCACTCCGCCTCGATGCGGCCGATCTTGACCGGCTGGCCGACCGTCGCGGCGACGCGCGCCACGATCTGCGGCCGGTAGTGCTCGATCTGCGGCAGCACGCCATAGCGCAGCACGAGCACCGCCGCGGCGAGCGCGAAAAACGCCCCCCAGGCAAGCACTTCGAGAGCTCGCGCCAGTCGCCGCATGTTGGAATCGATTCCCAGACCGGCATTCTAATCCCGCAATGTCGCAGGTAATTGATCTGGCTTCGCTTTCACGCTTCGCAGCGCGCCGTCTGTCGGCTCGCCCGGAGCTTTCCGGCGAGCTGCAACGCCCGGGGCCGATCACCCGCGCCGAGATGCAGACCGAACTCGCCGCGGCCGGCGAAGACGAGGCGGCGTTCAAGCGGCGCCTGCGCCGGCTCAGGGAGCGGGTCCTGCTGCGCGCGATGAGCCGCGACCTGCGTGGCGAGGCGTCGCTCGACGAGGTGTGCGGAACGATGACCGACCTCGCCGAGGTTTCCCTGTCCGCGGCGCTCGAGTGGCTGGGCGCGCCGGACCTGGTGGTCGTCGGCATGGGCAAGCTCGGCGGCCGCGAGCTGAACGTCTCGTCGGACATCGACCTCGTCTTCCTGCACGCCGAAGCCGAGCGCGCAGCGGCGCTCGAGCCGGCGGCGAAGAAGCTGATTCGCCTCCTTTCCGAGACGACGGAGGACGGCTTCGTCTTCCGCGTCGACATGCGGCTGCGGCCCTACGGCGACTCCGGGCCGCTCGTCTGCAGCTACGATTTCCTCGAGACGTATTTCGTCGCGCACGGACGCGAATGGGAGCGCTACGCCTGGATCAAGGCGCGCGCACTGACCGGCGCTCATCACGATGAACTGGGCAAGGTCGTGCGCCCGTTCGTCTTCCGCAAGTACCTGGATTACGCCACGCTCGACGCCATGCGGCAGCTGCATGCCGAGGTGCGCCGCGACGTCGAGCGCCGCGAGCTCGCGGAGCACGTCAAGCTCGGCCCCGGCGGCATCCGCGAGATCGAATTCATCGCCCAGGCGCTGCAGCTCGTGCGCGGCGGCCGCGACCCGGCGTTGACCGTGCGACCCACGCTGCCCGTCCTGCAGGAGCTGGCGCGCAAGAACCTGCTGCCGGAGGCGGCGGCGGCCGAGCTCGCGCAGGCCTACGTGTTCCTGCGGCGCGCCGAGCATGCGCTGCAGTACCTGGACGATGCCCAGCGCCACGACCTGCCGGCGGACGAGGATGACCGCCGCCGCATCGCCGCGATGATGCGCTTCGCCGACTGGAAATCCTTCGAGCAGTCGCTGGCCGCGCATCGCGCCGCGGTGACGCGGCATTTCGGCAGCATCTTCGCCGAGCGCGGCGCAGAGGGTGAGGACGCCTGGCCGCAGCACCCGCGACTCGACGCGCTGCGCGGAAGCCAGCGCTATGCGCAGCTGCCCGAGGCCTCGCGCCGCCGCATGGACCGCGTGGTGCCGGCGCTCGCGCGGGCCGCCCAGCGCACGCCCGACGCCGAAGCGACGCTGGTGCGCGGCGTGGCGCTGATCGAGGCCGTGGCGAGCCGCGCGGCGTATCTCGCGCTCCTCGCCGAGCACCCGGAGGCGCTCGAGCGCGTGGCGCGCATCATCGGCGCGTCGAGCTGGGCGGCGGAATTCATCACGCGCCATCCGCTGCTGCTCGACGAGCTGCTCGACGACCGGCTGCTCTACGCGCCGCCCGACCTGCCGGCGCTGGGCCGGTCGCTGCGCGCCACCCTCGCCCAGCATCCCGGCGATGTCGAGCAGCGCATGAACGACCTGCGCGAAGCGCACCAGGCGCAGGTGTTCCGCCTGCTCGCGCAGGACCTCGCCGGGCTGCTCACCGTGGAGCACCTCGCCGACCACCTGTCGGCGCTCGCCGACCTGATGCTCGAGATCGTCATCGAGTGCGCCTGGGCCGACCTGCCGCGCAAGCACCGCCTGGACGCGCCGCGCTTCGCCGTCATCGGCTACGGCAAGCTGGGCGGCAAGGAGCTCGGTTACGCCTCGGACCTCGACATCATCTTCTTGTACGACGACCCGCATGAGCAGGCCGGCGAGGTGTATGCCCGGCTCGCACAGCGGGTGAACACGTGGCTCAGCGGACGCACGACCTCGGGCGTGCTGTTCGAGACCGACCTCGAGCTGCGCCCGAGCGGCGCCTCCGGGCTCCTCGTGTCGAGCGTCGCGGGGTTCGAGCGCTACCAGGAGG
This sequence comes from Burkholderiales bacterium, assembly GCA_035699685.1. Lineage (GTDB taxonomy): Bacteria > Pseudomonadota > Gammaproteobacteria > Burkholderiales > SG8-39 > SCGC-AG-212-J23. Next base: position 2,319 of record DASSPL010000512.1, read on the forward strand.
CGAACGCCTGGGTGTGGGAGCACCAGGCGCTGACGCGGGCGCGCTATTGCGCGGGCGACGCCGCGGCCGGCGAGGCCTTCGAGCGCATCCGCATCGAGATCCTCACACGCCCGCGCGACGCCGCCCCGCTGCGCGCGGAGATCGCCGGCATGCGGGAAAAGCTGCACGCCGCGCATCCGAACCGCAGCGGTCTTTTCGACGTCAAGCACGACCGCGGCGGCATGATCGACATCGAGTTCGTCGTGCAGTGGCTCGTGCTCGCCCACGCCGCGCGGCATCCGCAGCTCACGAAGAATCTCGGCAACATCGCGCTCCTCGGCATGGCGGCCGAGCTCGGCCTCCTTCCCGCTGACCTCGCCGCGCGTTGCCAGGACGCCTATCGCACGTACCGGCGCCGCCAGCACGCGCTGCGGCTGAATGGCGCGCCTTACGCGCGGGTGCCGCCGGCAGAGGTCGAATCGGAGAAAGAGGCGGTCGAGGCGCTGTGGCGCCTCGTGCTCAGCCCGACTTGAAGGCCTTGATGTCGGGCGAGCCGGTGTCGAGCTTGCCCTTGTTGAGCCGCGCGCGAGCCGCGGCCGCGAGCTCCTCGTAGTGCCGCAGGTACTCGCGCAGCTGCTCTTCCTCCAGCTCCTCGAGGTCGAGCAGCGCATTGTGCGCACCCTGCGTCGCGCGGATCAGCTCGTCGAGCTTGATCTGGATCGCCGCCGTGTCGCGGTTCTGCGTGTTCTGGATCACGAACACCATGAGGAACGTGATGATGGTCGTGGTCGTGTTGACGATCAGCTGCCACGTATTGCTGAAGCCGAACAACGGCCCGCTCGCCGCCCACAGCAGGATCGCGGCGACCGCCGACAGGAACACCACCGGGCGGCCGGCGAGGGTGGCAATCGAGCGGGAGAGCCTCGAGAAGCGCCAGGGCTGCAAGGCGCTGGGCTCGATGTCGCGGACAGCCGTCGTGCTGCTGGTCGTGAGAATGCGGGACATCCGGGGCCTCCGCCTCCATCCAGCAATTTGAATGCCTACAGCGCTTCGCGGCGCGGCGCCTGAGCCTCCCGGCGCAGGGGACCGTCGACCTCCGAGGCGAGGCGCGCCAGCGCGTTGAGCAGCACGTCGCGGTGTAGCCGGTAGAGCACGCGCTGGCGCTGGCGCTCGCCCCACACCAGGCCGGCGTGCTCCAGCACCGACAGGTGGCGCGACACGGCGGGCCGCGACAGGCCGAAGCGCTCGGCGAGCTCCGCGGTCGAGGCCGCGGTCTGGCCGAGGAAGGCGACGATGCGCCGGCGGGGCAGCGAGGCGAGCGCGCCGAACACCTTGTCCATCAATACGGATCCATGATTAACAAGGATGTTAACAGTATCGCAAGCGGCGCGGCCTTGTGTTTAGAATCCGGCCTACTCCGGGAGACCTCCAACAAATGGCGAAAGCAAAGAAGGCCGCCAGCGCGCCGCTGTCGATGGCGGACCGCGACGGCTGGATCTGGTACGACGGCGAACTGGTGCCGTGGCGCGAAGCCACCACCCATGTCCTCACCCATTCGCTGCACTACGGGCTCGCCGTATTCGAAGGCGTGCGCGCCTACAAGACCGAGATCGGCACCGCCGTCTTCCGGCTGAAGGAGCACACCGACCGCCTGTTCTCCTCGGCGCACATCTACATGATGAAGATCCCGTTCACGCGCGAGCAGCTGATGCAGGCGCAGCTCGAGGTGGTGCGGGCGAACGACCACGAGGCGTGCTATCTGCGCCCGATCGCCTTCTATGGCTCGGAGAAAATGGGCGTCTCGCCGGTCGGCGCCAAGGTGCACGTCGCCATCGCCGCCTGGCCGTGGGGCGCGTACCTCGGCCCCGACGCGCTGGAAAAAGGTATCCGCGTGAAGACCAGCTCCTACGCGCGCCACCACATCAACGTCACCATGGCGCGCGCGAAGATGTCCGGCACCTATCCGAACTCCGTGCTGGCAACGCTCGAAGCGACGCAGCACGGCTACGACGAGGGCCTGCTGCTCGACGTCGACGGCTTCGTCGCCGAAGGCGCGGGCGAGAACATCTTCATCGTCAAGGACGGGCGCCTGTGGGAGCCGGAGCTCACCTCGGCGCTCACCGGCATCACCCGCACCTCGGTGATCGAGCTGGCGGGCGGCCTCGGCTACGAGGTGCGCGCCAAGCGCCTGACCCGCGACGACATCTATATCGCCGACGAGGCATTCTTCACCGGTACCGCGGCGGAAGTGACGCCGATCCGCGAGCTCGACGGCCGCCAGATCGGCGCCGGCAAGGCCGGGCCGGTGACCAAGGCGATCCAGAAGGCCTTCTTCGACGTGGTGACGGGCAAGGACAAGAAGCACCGCAACTGGCTCACCCCGGTGAAAGCGAAAGGCAAATGAGCACCGACACGTCGAAGCACGTCGAGGTGAACGAGAAGCAGCTGCCGCTGCACTGCCCGCTGCCCGGCTCGCCGCTCTGGGCGCGCCATCCGCGCGTGTTCCTCGACGTGGTCAAGGAAGGCGAGGCGCG
>DASSPL010000513.1:0-5201 GCA_035699685.1 Burkholderiales bacterium
CCCGAAGATGGATCTCATCCTCGGCTACCACAACTGGCCGGCGGTGCCGGCGGGCAAGGTGGGCTACAACCAGGATGTCGTGATGGCTTCGGCCGACGCGTTCGACATCACGCTCAAGGGCCGCGAAGGCCACGGCGCGCATCCGCACATGGGCATCGACGCGCTCGCCGCCGCGGCGCACCTCGTTTCCCAGCTGCAGACCATCGTCAGCCGCGAAGTGAAGCCGATATCGCCCGCCGTGCTCACCGTGGGCGAGCTGCACGCCGGCACCGCGCGCAACATCATCGCCGGCTCGGCGACCCTCAAGGGCATCGTGCGCACCATGGAAGCGGGCCTGTCCGAGAAGATCGAGGAAGCGATGCGCCGCATGCTCGAAGGCATCAAGACCTCCATGCGGGTCGACTATTCGCTCGACTGGAAGCGCGTCGCCCCGGCATTGCGCAACCACAAGCCCACGCTGCAGAAGCTGCTGGCGGTGGCGCGCGAAACGCTGGGCGAGCAGAACGTGATCGAGCTGGCCGAGCCGTCCATGGGCAGCGAGGACTTCGCCTGGTTCGCCGAGCGGATCCCGGCCGCGCACCTGCGCATCGGCTCGAAGATCGACGGCCTCGACACCGCCATCCACAAGGCGAACTACGACTGCAACGACCTCGCGATTCCCGTCGGCGTGCGCGTCGTCACGCGGGCCGCGCTGGAACTGACTTCCAAATAAATGGTGACTGTCACCCTTTAGGATTCTGCTGCTTGGCGAGGGCTTCCTGCAGCATCTTCGTCGCGCCCGAGATGTCCGGCAGCTTCTCGCCGGCGTCGAGCCGCGCGCGCGACTTCACTTCGGCGTCCTGCATGCCGATGGCGCGCTCGGCCGCGGCTTCCGCGTCCTTGGGATCGAGCACCACGACGCCGCACTCGTCGGCGATGATCACGTCGCCGGGGCGCACGGCGACGCCGCCGCAGCTCACCGGCAGGCAGAACTCGCCGGCGAGGCCGATGCGCTTGGTGGTCACGGCGGAAAGGCCGCGGCACCAGAGCGGCACGCCGTACTTGCGCACTTCGCCGATGTCGGTGGCGACGCCGTCGATGATCACGCCGGCGATGCGCGCCACCTTGCACGCGTAGGCGACCAGTCCGCCGAAGGCCGCGTGGCGGTGATCGCCGCAGCGGTCGATGACCAGCACGTCGCCCGGGCGCACCTGGCCGAGCGCATAACCGACGATGGTGCCGTCGACGCCCGGTGCGCGCACCGTGACGGCGGGTCCGGCGATGCGCACGTCGGGCTGCATGGCGTGGATCGCGGGATCCATGAACCCCCAGTTGCGGAAGTGGCCGATGGTCGCCGGCTCGGCCTTGACCAGCTTGCTGACCAGTTGGGAATCGAGCTGCGGCGGGAGGGGGTTAAGGGTGAACACTGCGGAACTCCTTGACGTCGGCCAGCGCGGCATCGCGCAGGCGGCCGACATCGCTGCCGGCGTTGATCATGTGGTAGCCGCGCTGGAACATCTCGCGCCAGGTGGCCCCGGGGTGCGGCACGGTGCCCATCGGCTTGCCGCTCCTGCGGATGCCTTCCTCGGCGCGCGCTATGAGCTTCGCCACCTCGGGGTGCTTGAGGTCGCCGAGCTGGCCGACCGTGCCGGAAAGATCGTGCGGCCCGATGAACAGCACGTCGACGCCTTCGACCGCGGCGATGGCCTCGATGTTTTCCACCGCCTTCGGCGATTCGATCTGGCAGACGATCAGGAGCTCGTCGGCGGCCGCCGCCTTGTATTTCACGGCATGGATGCCGTAGTCGGACGCGCGCGCCGACCCGAGCGCCGAGCCGCGCCGGCCGGCCGGCGGGTAGCGGCAGGCGGCAACCACGGCCCGGGCGTCTTCGGCGGTCTCGACGTTGGGCACCATGACGCCCTCGACGCCGGCATCGAGCACGCGCTTCAGGTAGTTGGGGTCGTTGGAAGGCACGCGCACGATGGACGTGCAGGCGGGCGTGGCGGCCATGGCCTGCAGCGAGTGCAGCAGCGCTGAGGGCTCGCCGAAGCCGTGCTCCTGGTCGAGCAGCAGATAGTCGAAGCCGCAGTAGGCGAGCAGCTCGATCACCGGCGGGGCGCCGAGCACGGTCCAGCAGCCCAGCGCGCGCTTGCCGGCGCGCAGCCGCTGTTTTAACGCATTGGGGCGGAACATGGCCGCTGGATTCTACAATCGGCGCCATGGACAAATGGTTCGATCTTTATCGCGGCATCGTCATGCCGGCGCAATGCGACGTGTACGGGCACATGAACGTCCGCTACTACGCGGCGCTCTTCGACGAGGCGGGCTGGCACATTCCGGCCATGGCCGGGCTGAAGCTCGAAGAGATCCAGGCGCGCGGCCTCGGCACGGTGGTCGCCACGCTGACCATCGACTTCCACCACGAGATCCGCTCCGGGCAGCTGGTCCTCATCCGCGGCGCGGTGACGCGGGTGGGCACCAAGAGCTTCAACCACGAGATGCGGCTGTACGCGGCCGACTCGATGACGCATTGCGCGACGCAGAAGACGGTCGAGGTCTGCTTCGACACGAAGGCGCGCAAGGGCGTGCCGCTGCCCGAAGACATGCGAACGAAGTTCGCCGCCCTAGCTGCATGAGCTTCCCGCTGAACGCATGGTATGCGGTCGCCTGGAGCCACGAGGTCAGCGCCCGGGCCGTCCTCGGGCGGACCGTGTGCAACGAGAAGGTTGCGCTCTGGCGCAACCCCGATGGCGGCATCGCCGCGGTGGAAGACGCCTGCTGGCACCGCCGCCTGCCGCTCTCCATGGGACATGTGGACGGTGAGAACGTGGTGTGCCGCTACCACGGCCTCGCGTTCGACGGCACGGGGCGCTGCACGCGCATGCCCTCGCAGGACCGCATCAGCCCCTCGGCGCGCGTGCGCGCCTTCCCGGCGGTGGAGAAGCATCGGCTGGTCTGGGTCTGGCCGGGCGACCCGGCGCGCGCCGGGAGCGCGAGCGTCCCGGACCTGCACTGGAACACCGACCCGGCGTGGGAAGGCGACGGCGCCACCCTTTTCGCGAAGTGCGACTACCGCCTGCTTATCGACAACCTGATGGACCTGACGCACGAGACCTTCGTGCACGCGACGAGCATCGGCCACCGCGCGATCGCCGAGACGCCGCCGGCGACGACGCACGACGAGCGCACGGTGACGGTGACGCGCTGGATGCTCGACATCGACGCGCCGCCCTTCTGGCGCACGCAGCTCGGCCGCCCGGGCAACGTCGACCGCTGGCAGATCATCCGCTTCGAGGCGCCGTGCACCATCGTGCTCGACGTCGGCGTGGCGCTCGCCGGCACCGGCGCGCCGCAGGGCGACCGCAGCCAGGGCGTCAACGGCCGCGTGCTCAACACCATCACGCCGGAGACCGGCACCACCTGCATGTATTTCTGGACCCTGCTGCGCAACTACCGGCTGCGCGACCAGTCGCTCACCAACCAGCTGCGCGAGGCCAACGCGCGCATCTTCGAGGAGGATCGCGCGGTCGTGGAGGCCCAGCAGCTCGCGCTTTCGGCGGGGAAGGCGATGAACAACCTCAACATCGACGCGGGCTCGGTGTGGGCGCGGCGCATCATCGAGGCCATGAGCTAGAATCCGCCGCCATGCCGATCTACGAATACGCCTGCCGCTCCTGCGGCCACGAGTTCGAGACCCTGGTGCGCGGCGCCGAGACGCCCAGCTGCGCGCAGTGCGCCAGCGCCGAGCTGGAGAAGAAGCTGTCGGTGTTCGCTTCTCCCGCAGGCGGCGAGCCCGCCGCCAGCGCCTGCGGCTCCTGCGGCCACCCGGGCGGTCCGGGCTCCTGCGCCCTGAACTAGCCGCCCGCCTCGGCGAGCTGCGCCTCAGGCTGCGGCTCGGCGCGGCCCTCATCCTGCTGTCGTTCGTCCTGACGCACCTTGCCGCGCATTCGGTCCTGCTCGTCTCCGAGCCGCTCGCCAGCCGCGTGCTGGCGACGCTGATGGCGCCCTGGCGCAGCGCTTTCGGCACCGCGCTCCTGCTCGGCGCCTTCCTGGTCCATTACGGCAACGCGCTCTGGTCGATCTATGTGCGCCGCTCGCTGCGGCTGCGGCGCTGGGAATGGGCGCAGCTCGGCCTCGGGCTGTGCATTCCGCTGCTGCTCGCGCTGCACATCGCGACCACGCGCATCTCCGAGGCCGCGCTCGGCACCGATTCGACGTACACGTACATCCTCACGCTGCAGTGGGTCGTGCTGCCGTACCACGCGGCGATCCACGCCACGGCGCTGCTCACCCTGTGGGTGCATGCGTGCATCGGACTGCATTTCTGGCTGCGCACCAAGCGCGGGTACCCGCAGTGGCGCACGGGGCTGGGCGTGTTCGCGCTGCTCTTTCCGACTCTCGCGCTCGCCGGCTACGTCAGCGCCGGCGCCGATATCGTCCAGAAGGACGACAAGTTCGTGCAGCAGGCGCTGGAAGACGCCAACGCCACGGCGGATACCCGGGCGAAAACGGACCGTTACGCGCTGGCCATCATCGGCGCGCATGGCGCGCTCGTGCTGCTTGCGTTCGGTGCCCGCAGCCTGCGCCGGCGGATCCAGGAGAGCCGGCGGCCGCCGGTGCTGACGCATCCCTCCTGCGCGCTGCCGATCCTGCCGGGCGCGACGGTGCTCGAGACCCTGCGCGACCACGGCATACCGCACGCCTCGGTCTGCGGGGGAAGGGCGCGCTGCACCACCTGCCGCATCCAGGTCGGCAGGGGCCTCGAAACGCTCCCGCCGCCGATGGGGCTGGAAGCGAAGGCGCTGGAGCGCATCGGCGCGACTCCGGGCATGCGGCTCGCCTGCCAGATCCGGCCGAGCGCCGACATCGCCGTCACGCCGCTGCTGGCGGCGGACGCCTCGGCGAACGACGGCTTCACGCCGGGCGGCCTCGAGGGCAGCGAGCGGCTGGTCACGGTGATGTTCATCGACCTGCGCGGCTCGACCACGCTAGGCGAGGCCAAGCTGCCCTACGACGTGCTCTTCATCCTGAACCGCTTCTTCTCCGAGATGAACCAGGCGATCGCCGCGAGCAACGGCCATTACTCGCAGTTCACCGGCGACGGCCTGATGGCGCTGTACGGCCTCGAGTCCGCCGATCCGGCTCACGGCGTGCTCGACGCGCTGCGCGGCGCGCGCGGGATGCTGATGCGGCTCGAGCGCCTCAACGGCGAGCTGAAGAGC
>DASSPL010000514.1:0-14621 GCA_035699685.1 Burkholderiales bacterium
GTCTGCAGCGTGCTCTTCCTCGACATCGTCGAGTACTCGAAGAAGCCCGTTTCCGAGCAGCTGCAGCTCAAGCAGGAGTTCAATCGGCTGCTGACGCGCGCGCTGGAGCAAGTACCCGCTCGCGACCGCATCATCCTCGACACGGGCGACGGGGCGGCGGTGACCTTCATGGGCGACCCGGAGGACGCGCTGTTCGCCGCCATGGCGATGCGCGACGGCGCGGGCTCGGTGGCGGTGCGCCTCGGCGTGAACCTCGGCCCGGTGCGCCTGGTAAAGGACCTGAACGGCCAGCTCAACATCATCGGTGACGGCATCAACGTCGCCCAGCGCGTGATGAGCTTCTCGCGCCCGGGCCAGCTGCTCGTGTCGCGCTCGTTCTACGAGGTGGTGTCGTGCCTGTCGCGCGACTACGCCAACCTGTTCCACCACGAGGGCGCGCGCACCGACAAGCACGTGCGCGAGCACGACGTCTATTCCGTGGTCGGCGGCACGCCCACGGCACGCCGGCTGTCCGATACGGTGGCCGAGACCCTCGAAGGGCAACCCCATCCGGGCTGGCTGTCGCGATCGGGGCCTTTTGGCGTGCGCCGCTCGGCGCTGGTCACGGCGCTCGCCGTGTTTTTCGCCATCGTCGGCGGCAGCGTCACCGCCCGCGCCATGCTGGCGCCGCCGGCGCCGCCGGCAGCCGAAGCCGCGCCGGTGGCCACGCCGCCTGCCGCGCCACCGGCTGGCCAGCCCGCAGCGGCGCCGAAGGGCGAAGCCGCGCCGCCCAAGAAGATCGTGGCGAAGCGGGCGCCGGAGAAGGTGCCAGCGCACCTGGGTCGCGTCGAGCTTGCCGTCACGCCATGGGGCGAGGTGGTGGTGGACGGCAAGACGCGCGGCGTCAGCCCGCCGGTGCGCGCGCTCGACCTGGCGCCCGGCCCGCACACGATCGAGATCAAGAACGCGAACTTCCCGGTGCACGTGGAGCGCGTGGAGCTCAAGGCCGGCGAATCGGTGAAGATCCGACATCGCTTCAAATGAAGCTCTGCCTGCTCGCGCTGGCCGCCCTGATGATTGCCGGCTGCGCCGTGCAGCCGCTGCAGGAGCTGCTGCAGCCGAGCAAGGGCTCCGCCACCCTGGCAACGGGCCTGCGGCAGTACGAGGACGGCGAATACGCGGAGGCGGCGCGCAACCTGCAGGGCGCCATAGACCTCGGCCTGCACGACGGCGAGCGCGCGCGGGCGCACAAGCATCTCGCCTTCATCCACTGCGCTTCGAACCGCGATCGCTCGTGCCGCGAGGAATTCCGCAAGGCCCTGACGATCGATCCGCAGCTCCGGCTCTCGCCCGCGGAGGCCGGGCACCCCATTTGGGGACCGCTGTTCATCACCCTGCGCGCTTCGCCCTCGCCGTTCAAGCTCGCCCTGCAGCAGTACGACGCCGGCGACTACGACGAGTCGGCGAAGAACTTCCACGGCGCCATCCGCGAGGGCCTCGGCGACAAGGAGCGCGCCGCGGCGCACAAGCACCTCGCCTTCATCCACTGCGCCTCGAACCGCGAGCGCCAGTGCCGGGACGAGTTCCGCCGCGCGCTCGCCGCCGACCCGGCGCTCGAGCTGACCGCCGCCGAGGCCGGCCACCCGGTGTGGGGCCCCATATTCATCACCGTGAAGGCCTCGCGATGAGCACGCCGACCGAGCCCGCGCAGCTCGGCCGCTACGTCATCCAGTCCGAGCTCGGCCGCGGCGCGATGGGCGTCGTCTACAAGGCGACCGACTCGGTGCTCGAGCGCCCGGTGGCGGTGAAGACCGTCAACATCACGCTGGAGCGCGAGTACGCCGACAAGTACGAGAAGCGCTTCTACCAGGAGGCCAAGGCCGCCGGCAGCCTCAACCACCCGAACATCGTCACCATCCACGACGTCGGCAAGAGCGGCGAAGTGGTGTTCATGGCGATGGAGTACATCGAGGGCGTGGAGCTGCGCACGCTGATCGGCGAAGGCCGGCCGCTGCGCATCGCGCAGGCGCTGTCGATCGCGGCCCAGGTGGCCGAGGGGCTCGCCTTCGCCCACCAGCGCGGCGTCGTGCATCGCGACATCAAGCCGGCCAACATCATGGTGGTGGCCAACGGGCCGGTGAAGATCACCGACTTCGGCATCGCGCGCATGCGCGGCTCGGGCGACCTGACGCAGACCGGCATGCTGCTCGGCTCGCCGAAGTACATGTCGCCCGAGCAGGTGATCGGCAAGCGGGCGGACCACCGCTCCGACGTCTTCTCGCTCGGCGTGATCCTGTACGAGATGCTGTGCGGCGCGGCGCCGTTCAACGGCGAGAACGTCACCGCGCTCATGTACCAGATCGTCAACTTCGTGCCGCCGGCGCCGAGCACGATGAACGACCAGGTGCCGGAGATGCTCGACTATATCGTCGCCAAGATGCTCGCCAAGCCGCTGGAAGAGCGCTACCAGGATTGCGCCGAGGTGGCGCGCGACCTGCGCGAATGCGAACGGCAGGTGCTGGGCACGGCGACGCAGCCGCCGCGCATGCCGGCTTCAGCGGCGCCGCAACCCAGGCTGGTCGACTCCGTCGCGAAGACCACCGTGCTCGCGCAATCCGTCAACCGCACGCGCCAGGCGGACCGCGCCGCCGCCGCGGAGGAACCGGCGGCGGCGCCGGCCAAAGGCCTGGCGAGCTCGTTCGATTCCGTCGAGGCGACGCAGCGGCTCGCCTCCCTGACGGGCGCCACGGCGCCCGGGGGAGGCGCACCGCAGACCGCGACGCAGGCGATCAAGTCGATGCCGCGCGCGCCGGGCCGCTGGCGCCGGCGCGACTGGCTGGTGGTGATCGGCGCAGGCGCCTGCGCTCTAGTCGCAGGCGCTGCAATCCTCAGACGGCCGCGCTAGCGCCCGCCACAGTTGGTGGGCATGGCGCTGACCGGATAGCCCTTGCAGTTCCAGTTGAGCTTGCCGCCCTGCAGGGACGGCGTGAGGGCGACTTCGAGCGCGTTCCTCTCGTTCCAGCCGCGGATGGCGCCGTCTTCCTGCACGATCCACTTGAGGTCGCCGTGCTTCGGGTCGTTCTTCGGCGCGAGCTTCACGCCTTTGCCCGCGCCGTTCAGGCTGCCGGACTTCTCGGCCGCCGCGCTGACTTGCTGGCGCGCGGCGTCGGCTCCCTGCACCAGCGCCTGCGCGGCCTCCTTTGCCTGGCTCCCGGCCATCTGCGGCATCACCACGGCAACCGCCAGGAATCCGATCAAAGCAAGCCCGGCGACAATCAGCAAGCCAATGCGCATCATCCTCTCCCCTTACCCTTTTTTTGAACTGCTTCCGCTCCACGGGCAGCTTAACACGCGCGAATGAGCGCCCGGCAAATTCGTGTCAGAGGGCGCGTGCAGGGCGTCGGCTATCGCGACGCGCTGCGCGCCGAGGCGCTTCGTCTCGGCGTCAGCGGCTGGGTGCGCAACCGCGCCGACGGCAGCGTCGAAGCCCTGCTGCAGGGCGACGCCGCGGCGGTGGGCGAGCTGATCGCGTGGGCGCGGCGCGGGCCCTCCCTCGCACGGGTGAGCTCGCTCGAAGACCGACCCGCGGCGTCCGAGTCCGAGCAGCCCCATCGCGGATTCGAGCGCTGGCCCACGGTGTAAGGACGCGGCATCCGGAGTATCACCGCCGGATACTCCACACACCGGGGATTGCGGGCCGGCCAGGCTCGGCGCAACTTGCGCGCAGCCGGCGACGAGGAGGAGCCCGATGAGCGCAAGCATCCCGCTTTCTGCCCTGGAACTGCGCGAGGCCGCGCGCAACGGCGAGCGCATCGACAAGTCGCGTCTGAACCGCGTGCTCGGCATCGACGCGCAGCGCGGCCTGATCGAAGTGCAGGGCGGCACCCCGTGGCGCACCATCGCGGCCGAGCTGCGCCCGCAAGACCCGCGCGCGCTCGCCGCCAGCTCGATGGCCACCGTCGGCAGCAGCATCGCGCGCAACGCCGCCGGTCCCGACGGTGCACCGACGGTGAACCACGTCGCGTCGCTCGCTCTCGTGACGCCGGACGGCGACTTGAAGCGGGTAAGCCGCAACCGCGATGCCGAGCTCTTCGCGCTGGCGGTCGGCGGCCAGGGCCTGTTCGGCACGATCTACAGCGTCACGCTTTTCATTCGCAGCCTGGCTGCCGCGGTCGAGCGTCAGGCCGAGCCCGAGCGGCTTACGCTGCGGCCGCATGCGAGGGCGCAGCCGCCTCTTGCGCTCCTGCTGCCGCCGGAAGCGGTCGACGGGTTCGTCAGGCAGACGGACGTGCGCTGCAACGACTGGCGCATCGGCCTGCACAGCGTGGCCATCCGCCGCACGCTCGGGGAGGAAGAGACCTACCTGCGCTGGGCGCGGCGCGACTACGCCGAGGTGAACCTGTCCCTCGCCCGGCCCGGCGGGCTCGGCGGCATGGTGAGGAGCGGCCAGCTGCGCCGCGAGCTGATCGACGCCGCGATCGCGCTCGGCGGCAGCTTCCAGATCGCCTCGACGCCCGAGGCGACGCGCGCCCAGGTGGAAGCCTGCTATCCGCAGCTGAAGGGGTTCCTCGCGCAGAAGCGGCGCTTCGACCCGAACGAGCGCGTGATCAACGACTGGTACCGGCACCAGCGCAGCGTGCTCACCTGCGAGCCGTGCGAGGTGCGCTGGGCGAGCTAGGCCGCGCTCGTCCCGTAGACGAGTTGCACGTTTTCCGGCGCGAGCCAGGCGCCGAGCTCCGCCAGCAGCTGGCTGTCGGGCCGCACACGCCACGAGTCGCCGAGCGCTACGTCGCAGGCCGCCAGCGAGTTGCGGTAGGCCACCACCACCTGGCACGCGCCGCCGCCGGAGGCCCGGTACGGCGCGAGAAGCTGCTGCAGGCGCTGAGCGTCGCGCATCTGATCCGTATTGCCGTTCATCGAGATGCGCAGCCGCGCGGCGAAGCGCAGCCGCAGCGTCTCCAGGTCGAGCAGCTCCTCAGCGCCGACGCGCAGGCCGCCGGAAAACTCGTCGCGCTGCACCTTGCCGGCGACCACCAGCAGCGCATCCTCGCGGATCTTGTCGCGGCATTTCTCGTACAGCTCGTTGAAGACGGTGATCTCGACCTGGGCGCTCGAGTCGTCGAGCGTCACCACCATCATGCGGCCGCGGCGCGTCATCTGCGTGCGCGCCTGGGTCACCACGCCCGCCATCCACACCCGCTCCCCGGGGCTGAGCTTCGCGAGCGGCGTGCGCATGAATCCCTTGAGCTCGCGCTCGTACACCGAGAAGAGATGCCCGCTGATCGAGAAGCCGAGCGCGGCCTTCTCCTCCAGCAGCTTCTGCCGCAGGTCCCAGTCCGGCACGTCGAAGTAGGCGTCGGCGCCGCCGCGCGGCGCCTCTGCCTCGCCGAAGAGACTGGTTTGCGAGGCGGCGCGCTCCTCCTGCTCGGCGGCCTCCAGCGCCCGGCCGACGGAGGCGAGAAGCCGGGCCCGGCGAGCGTCGATCGCGTCGAACGCGCCCGCCCGCACCAGCGCCTCGACCACGCGGCGGTTCACCATGCGCTTGTCGACCCGGCGGCAGAAATCGAAGAGATCCGTGAACGGGCCCTGGCGGCGCGCCTCGACGATCGCGCCGATGGCCGATTCGCCGGTGCCGCGCACCGCGCCCAGTCCATAGCGCACGCGCTCGGCGTCGACCGGGACGAAGCGGTGCTCCGAGGCGTTGATGTCCGGCGGCAGGATGGCGAGCCGGTTGGCGAGCCCGTCCTCGTAGAACTGGCGCACCTTGTCGGTGTCGTCCATCACCGCCGACAGGTTGGCGGCGAGGAACGCGGCGCCGTGATGCGCCTTCATGTACGCCGTGTGGTAGGCGAGCAGCGCGTACGCCGCGGCGTGCGACTTGTTGAAGCCGTAGCCGGCGAACTTCTCCATCAGGTCGAAGAGCTGCGTCGCCTTCGCCTTGCTCAGGCCGTTGTGCAGCGCGCCGGCGACGAAGATCTCGCGCTGCTGCGCCATCTCCTCCGGCTTCTTCTTGCCCATCGCGCGGCGCAGGAGGTCGGCGCCGCCCAGCGAGTAGCCGCCGATCACCTGCGCGATCTGCATCACCTGCTCCTGGTAGACCATGATGCCGTAGGTCGGCCCGAGGATCGGCACCAGGCGCTCGTCGAGGTACTCGACGCGCTGCTCGCCGTGCTTGCGGGCGATGAAGTCGGGTATCAGGTCCATCGGCCCCGGGCGGTACAGCGCGACGAGAGCGATCACGTCCTCGAAGCGGTCGGGGCGCGCGCGGCGGATGAGATCGCGCATGCCGCGCGATTCCAGCTGGAACACCGCCGTGGTGTTGCCGTTCGACAGGAGCTGGTAGGTGGGCGCGTCGTCGAGCGGCACCTTGGCCAGCGAAAAGTCGCTCAGACCCAGGGCGCGCACCGACTGCTCCGCCCAGTCGAGGATGGTGAGCGTGGTCAGGCCGAGGAAGTCGAACTTCACCAGGCCGATCTTCTCGACGTCGTCCTTGTCGAGCTGCGAGATCACGTTGCTGGTGCCCTCGGCGGCATACAGCGGGCAGAACTCGGTCAGGCGGCCGGGCGCGATCAGCACGCCGCCGGCGTGCATGCCGACGTTGCGCACCACGCCCTCGAGCTTCTCGCCCAGCTCGAGGAGCTCGCGCACCTCGTCCTCGTTCTTCTCCCGCTCGGCGAGCAGCGGCTCGGCCTTGCGCGCGTCGTCCAGCGTGACGTTCTTGCCCGGCTGCACCGGGATCAGCTTGGCGATCTGGTCGCAGAAGTTGTAGCCGAGGTCGAGCACGCGGCCGACGTCGCGCACCACGGCGCGCGCCGCCATGGTGCCGAAGGTCGCGATCTGGGAGACGCTCGCCTCGCCGTACTTGCGGCGCACGTAGTCGATCACCCGGTCGCGCCCGTTCTGGCAGAAGTCGATGTCGAAGTCCGGCATCGACACGCGCTCGGGGTTGAGGAAGCGCTCGAACAGCAGGTCGTAGCGCAGCGGGTCGAGGTCGGTGATGCCGAGCGAGTACGCGACCAGCGATCCGGCGCCCGAGCCGCGCCCCGGGCCGACCGGCACGCTGTTGCGCTTGGCCCAGTTGATGAAGTCGGCGACGATCAGGAAGTAGCCGGCGAAGCCCATCTGCACGATGGTCTGGATCTCGAATGCGAGGCGCTCGCGGTAGCGCGGCAGGGTTTCTGCGGCAAGACCGAGCTCCGCGGCGCGGCGCGCGAGCCCCGCCTCCGCCTCGTCTTTGAGATGCTGCTCGAGCGTCACGCCCGGCGGCGTGGGGAAGTCCGGCAGCCGCGTCTTGCCGAGCGCGATCTCGAGGTTGCAGCGGCGGGCGATCTCGACCGCGTTCTCGAGCGCCTGCGGCGCATCGGCGAAGAGCGCCGCCATCTGCTCCTGCGACTTGAAGTACTGCTCCTCGGTGAAAGGCCGCGGCCGCCGCTGGTCGCCGAGAAGAAAACCCTGCGAGATGCAGACCCGCGCCTCGTGGGCCTTGAAATCCTCCGGCCCGAGGAACTGCACCGGATGGGTCGCCACGACCGGCAGGCGCAGGCGCCCGGCGAGGGCGACCGAGCGCGCGAGCAGCGCTTCGCCGTTCGCCTGGCTGGCGCGCTGCAGCTCGATGTAGTAGCGGCCGGGGAAGATCTCGCTCCACTGGCGCGCGATCCGGTCGGCAGGGTCGGCCTGGTCCGAAAGGAGGGGCGCCGCCAGATCGCCGCCGAGGAAGCCGGAGAGCGCGATCAACCCCTCGGCGCGCTCCGCCAGCCAGGCGCGCGCGATGAGCGCGCGCCCGCGGTGCTGGTTCTCAAGCCAGGCGCGCGACAGCAGCTCGCACAGGCGGAGATACCCCGCGCGCGAGGCGCACAGCAGCAGCAGGCGGGTCGGCTTGTCGCGCTCGGTGTCGTTCTGGATCCAGCAGTCGGCGCCGATCACCGGCTTGACGCCGGCGGCGCGCGCCGCGCCGTAGAACTTGACCATGCCGAACAGGTTGCCGGCGTCGGTGAGCGCGAGCGCCGGCATGTGGTCGCCGGCCGCACGCTTCACGGCATCGTCAATGCGGACTATGCCGTCGCTCACCGAGTACTCGCTATGCATCCTCAGGTGAACGAAAACCGGCCGTGCCATGTCAAAAAATTCTACCGGAAAGGGTAGGCATGAAACGCTTCGTCCGTACCGCATTGCTCGCCGCTTTTTTCGCCGCTTCGCTGCCCGCCGCGGCGCAGAACCGCTCCGCCGATCTCGACAAGGCCGTCGAGGAAGCGCGCGCCGCGTACAACGCGTATCAGCAGGCGCTCACGCGCCGCGACCAGGGCATCGAGTCGCAGGGCGGCGAGCGCAGCGCGACCGCCGCCGGCGGCACGCGGCCCAACGAGAACTACTTCGCTCGCCAGGCCATCCTCGAGCAGCAGGCGGAGCTCGCCCGCCAGCGCTACGAGGCGGCGATGAAGCGCTGGAACGACCTTAAGTAGCCGCTAACAAGTAGCCATAGAATCGGCCGCTCCATGCGGCCGGCCCTGCCCGCGCTCCTCCTGGGCGCGACCTTCATCGCGCTCTCGCCGATCTTCGTGCGCCTGAGCGACGTCGGCCCGACCGCGAGCGCGTTCTGGCGCGTCGCGCTCGCCGCGCCGCTGCTCTGGCCGCTGCTCCTGCTGTCGCGTCCGGCGGCGCCGAAGGCGATCGACTGGAAGCTCCTGCTTGCCGCGGGATTCGCTTTCGCCGGCGACCTGATCTTCTGGCACTGGTCGATCCGCTTCACCTCGGTGGCGAACTCGACGCTGCTCGCCAACCTTTCCGCACCCTTCGTCACGCTGGCGGTGTGGATCTTCTGGCGCGAGCGTCCGAGCGGCATGTTCACCGTCGGACTCGCGCTCGCGCTCGTCGGCGTGGTGATGCTGGTGTACACCAGCCTCGGCTTTTCCTCGACGGCCTTGCTCGGCGATGCCTTCGGCGTGATCACGGCGCTGTTCTACGCCGCGTACATCCTCGCCGTCAAAGGGCTGCGCGACCGCGGCGCGGCCACGCTGTACGTGATGGCCGTGGCGACGACGCTGACCGCCGTACTCCTCCTGCCGGTGGCAGCGGCCTCCGGCGAGCCGCTGCTGCCGCGCAGCGCGACGGGGTGGCTGGTGCTGGTCGGGCTCGCCTGGGTGTCGCACTGCGCCGGGCAAGGGTTGATCGCGTATTCGCTCGCGCATCTGCCCGCCGCGTTCTCGTCGGTTGGACTGCTCCTGCAGCCGGTGATGGCGGCGATCTTCGCCTGGCTGATCCTCACCGAGCCGCTGGTCCCGCTGCAGATCGCCGGCGGCGCGGTGGTGCTGCTCGGCATCTACCTCGCGCGTCGCGGCGCGGCCTAAACGATCACGCAGTCGGGCTCGGCGCCGGAGAACTTCTCGATCGAGCCGATCTCGTAGACGGTCTCGCCGGCCGCGCGCAGCGCGGCGGCCGCGCGGCCTGCGGCCGCGGCGGCCACGACCACCACCATGCCGATGCCGCAATTGAAGACGCGGTGCATTTCGCTTTCGGCCACGTCGCCCGCGCGCTGCAGCCACTGGAAAACTTCCGGCCGGGGCCAGGACGCCTGGCGGATGACGGCTCGCGTGCGCTTCGGCAGGATCCTCGGCACGTTGCCGGTCAGGCCGCCGCCCGTGATATGCGCGAGCCCTTTCACGGGCAGGTTCTTCTTCAGGAGCTTGAGCACCGGCTTGACGTAGATGCGGGTCGGCTCGAGCAGCCGGCCGGCGTCCGCGGGACGCTCGCGCTCGAGAATCTTGCGGATCAGCGAATAGCCGTTCGAATGGGGACCGCTCGAGGCGAGGCCGAGGATGGCGTCCCCCGCCCGGATCGACCGGCCGTCGAGGATCTTGCTTTTCTCGACCACGCCGACGCAGAAGCCGGCCAGGTCGTACTCGCCTTCGGGATACATGCCCGGCATCTCCGCGGTCTCGCCGCCGATGAGCGCGCAGCCGCCGAGCTCGCAGCCGCGCGCGATGCCCTTGATCACCTGCGCAGCCACGTTCGGCTCGAGCTTGCCGCAGGCGAAGTAATCGAGGAAGAACAGCGGCTCCGCGCCCTGCACCAGCACGTCGTTGACGCTCATCGCCACGAGGTCGATGCCGATGGTGTCGTGCTTGTTGAGCTCGAACGCGAGTTTGAGCTTGGTGCCGACGCCGTCGGTGCTGGACACCAGGATCGGCCGCTTGAACCGGCGCGGGATGGCGCACAGCGCGCCGAACCCGCCGATGCCGGCGAGCACTTCGGGGCGCATGGTCCTGCGGGCGTGCGGCTTGATCGCCTCGACGAGCGCGTCGCCGGCGTCCATATCGACACCCGCGTCGCGGTAAGAAAGGCTCTTCGACATGCTAGAGTCGACGATTCTAGCCGCGATGCAGCAGCTCCCGCTCCAGATCCCGCCGCAGAGCGAGCCGGGCTTCGACAACTTCCTCCCGGGACGCAACGCCGAAGCGCTGGCGAGCGTGCGCGCGCTCGCCGCAGGCGAGCTGCGCGAGCGCGTCGTCTATCTCTGGGGCGATGCGGGCAGCGGGCGCAGCCATTTGCTGCGCGCCGCGGTGAAGGAAAACCCGCGTATGGTGGTCGCCGACGATGTCGAGACGCTCGACGGCGCGGCCCAGCAGGCGCTCTTCATGGCGATCAACGAGGCGCGCGACGGCGGGCCTGGTGTGCTCGCCTCCGGGCCCCGGCCACCGGCCCAGCTCGGCCTGCGGCAGGATCTCCAGAGCCGGCTCGCCTGGGGCCTGGTCTACCAGCTCATGCCCCTCGACGACGAGGACAAGGCCCTGCACCTCAAGAGCCTGGCCGCCGAGCGCGGGTTGCAGCTTTCTGACGACATCGCCCGTTACCTGCTGACCCGCCTGCCGCGCGACTTGGCCAGCCTGCGGGCGGTCATGGAAGTCCTTGATCGGTATTCACTTATGCGGCAACGAGCACTCACTTTGCCGCTGGTCCGCGAGGCCCTGGCGGAACAATTTCCAGGTGGACAGGGGCCGGCGCGCTGAGTAGGGTCTTAGGCATGGGTGCCCTACGACAGCTGTGCCTCCTCAGCGTCCTTACCGCCGCCGCCCTGCCGGCCTTCGGCCAGGCGGGCCTGCGCCTGCCGGAACGCGGCGAGCAAGGCCTCGATCCGTCCTTCGCGCGAGGCTGGCTCGCGCCCGAGTACGACCGCTTCGGCTTCGCCGCCCACCACTGGCGCGACGCGTACGGGTTTACTGCGCCGAACCCGCGCATGCAATGGTCGTACTCCTTCAGCGAGCGCGGCAGCCTCAGCATGTCGTTCGCCAACCTCAAGGAGTCCGAGTTCGAGCCGCGGCCGATGTCGGTGTTCGGCCGCTACTGGTTCTCGCCGGACTGGGCGGTGAGCGCCGAGTCGGCTTCGCGCGATACGACGGGCCTCTTCCGCCTGCAGGACTTCCGCATCGGCGTGCAGCGCCGGTTCTAGGAGTCAGGCGGTTAAACTCCGGGCGCGCATGCGCCTGGCCCTGTTCGATCTCGACAACACGCTCCTCGCCGGCGACAGCGACTACGAGTGGGGCCAATTCCTGATCGACCAGGGGGTGCTCGATCGCGACGAGTACGAGGCGCAGAACCGCGCCTACTACGACCAGTACGTCGCCGGCACGCTCGACATCCACGAGTACCTCGGCTTCGCGCTGCGCCCGCTCGCGGCGCACGAGCCTGCCGATCTCGACCGCTGGCACGCCGAGTTCATGCGCCTGCGCATCCGGCCGATGGTCGCGCCCGCCGCCCAGAGGCTGGTTGATGAGCACTTGGAGGCAGGCGACCTGTGCGCCATCATTACCGCCACCAACAGCTTCGTCACCGGGCCGATCGCGCGCGAGTTCGGCGTGCGCCACCTGATCGCCACCGAGCCCGAGGCGCGCTCGGGCCGTTTCACCGGGCGCGTGGCCGGCACGCCCTGCTTTCGCGAGGGCAAGGTCACGCGCCTCGACCAGTGGCTGAGCGCGCAGGGCCGCCGCCTTGACGAGTTCGAGGAAAGCACGTTTTACAGCGATTCGCATAACGACCTGCCGCTGCTCCACCGCGTGACGCGGCCGGTGGCGGTCGACCCCGACGAAGCGCTCGCCGCCGAGGCGCGGCGGCGCGGCTGGGCGGTAATTTCGCTGCGTGGGTAGAATCCCCGCCCGCGCATGATCAAGCGGTTCATCCGGCGGGTACTCGGTCTTTCCAACCACGAAGTGCGGGTGCCGCGCGGCAAGCACGGGCTTGCGCGCGAGGGCCTCAGCCCGGCGGCGGCCAGGGTGTGCACCGTGCTGCGCGAGGCGGGGTTCTCGGCCTACGTCGTGGGCGGCGCGGTGCGCGACCTGCTGCTCGGCATCACGCCGAAGGACTTCGACGTCGCCACCGACGCGCGCCCGGAGGAGATCAAGCCGCTCTTTCGCCGCGCCCTGATCATCGGCCGGCGCTTCCGCCTGGTGCACGTGATCATCGGCGGCGAAACGGTCGAGGTATCCACGTTCCGCGCCGCCGATCCCGACACGGCGGAGAAGGACGAGCATGGCCGCGTGCTGCGCGACAACGTCTTCGGCACCCAGGCCGAGGACGCGCGCCGGCGCGACTTCACGGTCAACGCCCTCTACTACGATCCGGCCACCGAGGAGGTGGTCGACTTCCACGGCGGCCTCGCCGACCTGAAGAAGCGCGTCATGCGCGTCATCGGCGATCCGGAAGACCGGTACCGGGAAGACCCGGTGCGCATGCTGCGCGCCGTGCGGCTCGGCGCGAAGCTCGGCCTGACGCTCGATCCCGCCACGCGCGCGCCGATCCGCAGCCTCGCGCCGCTGATGGAGCGCGTGCCGCCGGCGCGCCTGTTCGACGAGATGCTGAAGCTCCTGCTCTCGGGACACGCCAGCGCTTGCCTGCGCCACCTGCGCGAGGTCGGGCTGCACAAGGGCCTGCTGCCGCTGCTCGACGTGATCCTCGAGCAGCCTCTCGGCGAGCGCTTCGTCACGCTGGCCCTCGCGCAGACCGACGAGCGCGTGCTCACCGACCGCCCGGTGTCGCCGGCGTTCCTGTTTGCCGCCCTGCTCTGGCACGAGGTGCTCGCGGCATGGAAGGCTCGCGAGGCGCGCGGCGAGCGCTCGATCATGGCGCTCGAGAACGCCATGGACGAGGTGCTCGATACCCAGTGCGCGAAGCTCGCCATCACCCGCAAGCTGACCGCGACCATGCGCGAGGTATGGGTCATGCAGCCGCGCTTCGAGATGCGCTCCGGCCAGCGGCCGTACCGGCTGCTCGACTCGCCGCGCTTTCGCATGGCCTACGACTTCCTCGCGCTGCGCGCGGCGAGCGGCGAGGTGCCGGCCGAGCTGGAGGCATGGTGGCGCGCCTTCCAGGCCGGCGACGCCGACACCCGCAAGGCGATGCTGCTGCCCGATACCGGCGCGAAGAAGCGGCGCCGCCGCCGGCGCAAGAAGCGCCCCGAGACGCCCACGCCGGCGCCGGCGTGACCCTCGTCTATATCGGTATCGGCTCGAACCTGGACGATCCGCGCCGGCAGGTGCTCGACGCCTTCGATGAACTGGACCAGCTGCCCCACAGCCGGCTGGTCAGGCGCTCGTCGCTCTATCGCACCGCGCCGGTCGGCCATGCCGCGCAACCGGATTTCATCAACGCCGTCGCCGAGCTCGAGACCGGGCTCCCCGCCGAGCGGCTGCTCGTCGAGCTGCAGGCGATCGAGGCGCGCCACGGCCGCGCGCGCAGCTTCGCCAACGCGCCGCGCACCCTGGATCTCGACCTGCTGATGCTCGGCGCGGCGGAGCTCTCCACCGCCGCGCTGACGGTGCCGCATCCGCGGATGCACGAGCGCGCCTTCGTGCTGAAGCCGCTGCTCGAGATCTCGCCCGGCCTGGAGATCCCGGGGCGGGGTGCCGCGCAGGCCTTTCTCGACGCGTGCAGCGGCCAGCAGGTGCAAAGGATCGACTGAATGCACATTTCCCCCACCCTCACCTGCGGCCTGATGCTGCTCGCGTCGAACGTCTTCATGACGTTCGCCTGGTACGCGCACCTGAAGGATCTCTCGGCGAAGCCGTGGTGGATCGCTGCGCTGGCGAGCTGGGGCATCGCGTTCTTCGAGTACATGCTGATGGTGCCGGCGAACCGCATCGGCTACGCCGAGATGACGCTGCCGCAGCTCAAGATCCTGCAGGAAGCGATTACGCTGGCGGTGTTCGTGCCCTTCGCCATCCTCTACATGAAGCAGCCGCTCAAGCTCGACTATCTTTGGGCATCCCTCTGCATCATGGGCGCCGTGTACTTCGTGTTCCGTGCATAAGGAAGAAATGAGGTTCCGCTACCTGGTGGTGGAAGGGCCCATCGGCGCGGGCAAGACCAGCCTCGCGCGCCGCCTGGCGGCGCGCGTCGCCGCCGACCTGGTGCTCGAGCAGCCGGAGGAGAACCCGTTCCTCGCCCGCTTCTACCAGGACATGACGCGCTTCGCGCTGCCGACGCAGCTCTTCTTCCTCTTCCAGCGCGCGCGCCTGCTCGAGCCGCTGGCGCAGCCCGACATGTTCGGCCGGCCGGCGGTCGGCGATTTCCTGCTCGACAAGGATCCGCTGTTCGCGCGCCTCACGCTGTCGGCCGACGAGCTCGCCCTGTACCAGAAGATCTACGACGCGCTG
>DASSPL010000515.1:0-2411 GCA_035699685.1 Burkholderiales bacterium
CGCGCTGCCGACCGGCGGCATGATGCCGTAGATGCCGCGCACGCCCTCGGTCACCTTCTCCCAGTTGACCAGCACCTGGTAGGTGATCACCGCGAAGCCGAGCGACGCGATGGCGAGATAGTGGCCGCGCAGGCGCACGGCAAATGCCGCGAGCGCGAGGCCGACCAGCCCGGCGGCGGCGACTGCCGCGAGCGCGGCGAGCCAGAAGTTCCAGTGATACGTCTTCACCAGGATCGTGGTGACGTACGCGCCGATGGCGAAGAACGCCGACTGCCCCAGGTTCAGCTGGCCGGTGTAGCCCAGCACGAGGTTCAACCCGAGCGCGAGCAGCACGTTCATCGCGCAGAGCACGAGGATCCCGCGCCAGTACGGCGTGGTGATGAGCCACGGCAGCGCGGCGATCACCGCGATGGCGATGCCGAAGTAGAGCGCCCGCCTCAGACGTTCTCCTCCTTGCGCTCGGCGATGATGCCGGTCGGCCGCACCACCAGCATGGCGAGGAGCAGCACGAACACCACCAGGTCGATCAGCCCGGAGCCGAGGTACTGCACGGTAAAGGCCTCGATGATGCCGACCAGGATGCCGGCGATGATCGTGCCCTGCATGTTGCCGAAGCCGCCGATGATGACGATGGCGAACGCCTTCACCACCACCGATGCCCCGGCAAAGGGCGTCAGCACGAGCACGGGGCCGAGCAGCGCACCGGCCATGCCGGCGAGCGCCGATGCGATGACGATGGTCAGGCCGATGAGCAGGCCCGGGTTGATGCCCATCAGGCCCGCCGTCTCGCGGTCCTGCGCGACCGCGCGCAGCGCCTTGCCGAGGAACGTGAACTTCATGAACACGTAGAGCGCGCCTATGGCGATGGCGCTCACCACGACGACCAGCACGCTCTGCCCGGTGAAGAAGATGCGCCCGATGCGGATGGTGTCCTTCATGAACGGCGAATCGAGCTGGTAGGGAATCGGGCCGAAGAGCGCGAGCTGCGCGTTTTCCAGCAGGACGGAAACCCCGATGGTGGCGATCAGCGGCCTCAGCTCGTCGCCGCGCTCCCGCAGCGGCGCGAAGACCGCCGCGTTGATCGCCACCCCGAGCAGCGCGCCCACCCCGAGCGCGACGAAGAGCGAAAGCAGGTAGCCCCCCGTATCCGGCAGCCCGAGCGTGCGCGTGGCGAACCGGGTCAGGGTGAAAAACGCGGCGAACGCGCCGACCGTGACGAAGTCGGCGTGCGCGAAGTTGATCTGGTTCAGCACGCCGTAGATCAGCGTGAGCCCCAGCGCCACCATGACGTACAGGCAGCCGAGGTACAGGCCGTTCACCGACTGCTGAACGACGAGCGCCGCTAGGTCACTCATTCAAGGACGGACAGGGCTGTCGCCCCCGCGCAGGCGGGGGCCATTTTTAGAAACATGGGTTCCCGCCTTCGCGGGAACGACGACTCACTGCCAGTTAAGGCCCTTCCAGCTCAGGTCCTTCTGGGTCTCGACGAAATGCACCACCGACAGGTCGGAGTTCTGGCCCTTGGCGTCGAAGGTGATCTTGCCGGTGGTCACTTCCACGTTCTTGAACTTCGAGAACTGCTCGCGGATCGACTCCGAGTCCCGCGCGCCGCGGCGCACGGCCTCGGCGATCAGCAGGATCGTGTCGTAGGCGTGGGCATTGATGTGGGTCGGCACCTTGTCGGCGCCGTACTTCGCCTTGAACGCCTTGACGAAGTCCTGGACGATCTTGCGGTTCTCGCCCGGGTCGAACTGCACGATGCGCACGTAGCCTTCGGAAGCCTGGCCGGCCTTCTGGTCGTAGCCGTAAGGCAGCCAGATCGAGCCCATCTGCACGCCCTTGCCGCCGCCGCCCTTCACCACCCGCGCCTGCGCCAGCGCCTGCGACAGGCGCACCTGCTGGCCTTCCAGCGCGAAGGTCGGCAGCACGTCGACCTGGCCGAGCGAGGCGATGCGCGTCGCGATGGCGGTGAAGTCGTTGACGTCGCGGCCGAAGTCGATCATCGCCAGCACCTTGCCGCCGGCGGCCTCGAAGGGCTTCTTGAAGCCCTCGGCGTTGTCGACGCCGGCATTGGTCTTCTCGTGCAGCACGACCGCGGTCTTGGCCTTGAGGTGCTGCATGGCCACCTGCACCAGCGGCGCGCTCTGCTGCTCGGCGTTGGGGAAGATGCGGAACACGTACTTGTAGCCCGACTCGGTCAGCTTCATGGTGACCGAGCCCGCGTTGAGCTGCACCACCTTGGCCTGCTCGAGGATCGGCGCGATGGCGAGCGACGCATCGGAGCATTCCTCGCCGACCACGATGTGCGGCTTGAACTGGTCGAGCACGCGCTTCACGGTGTTGGTGGCCTGCAGCGGGCTGCACGCCGAGTCCTCGTACTGCACCTGCAGGCGGTAGCCGTTGACGCCGCC
>DASSPL010000516.1:0-3541 GCA_035699685.1 Burkholderiales bacterium
CTGCTTCTCGGGGAACTGGCGCGCGAGGTTGGTCTTGAACTTCTCCACCAGCACCGGCATGCCTTCCTTGCGCCGGCGCTTGTGGCCGATCGGGTACTCGACCACGATCTCCTTCATCTTCTTGCCGTCGGCGAACTCCACCGTGAGGGCGTTGGCGATGGAGCGCTTGTCGGGGTCGTGGTAGTCGCGCGTGAACTGCTTGTCCTCCACGCACGCGATCTTGTCGCGCAGCGCGTCGATGCGCGGGTCGCGGGCGACGCTATCCTCGTAGTCCTCGGCCGTGAGGCGCCCGAAGAGGATCGGCACCGCCACCATGTACTGGATGCAGTGGTCGCGGTCGGCGGGATTGTTGAGCGGCCCCTTCTTGTCGATGATGCGGATGCACGCCTCGTGGGTGCGGATGGTGATCTTCCTGATGTCCTCGGGCTTCCTGCCGAGCCGCGCGAGCTCGCCGTGGATCGTCATCGCCGCTTCCACCGCGGTCTGCGAGTGGAATTCCGCCGGGAACGAGATCTTGAAGAGGACGTTCTCCATCACGTAGGAGCCGTAGGGCCGCTGGAACTTGAACTCGTTGCCCTTGAAGAGCACGTCGTAGAAACCCCAGGTCTTGGCGGTGAGCACCGACGGATAGCCCATCTCGCCGGTGCGCGCGATGAGCGCCAGGCGCACGGCGCGCGAGGTGGCATCGCCGGCCGCCCAGCTCTTGCGCGAGCCCGTGTTGGGCGAGTGGCGGTAGGTGCGCAGCGACTGCCCGTCGACCCAGGCGAGCGAGACGGCGTTGATGATCTCGTCGCGGCTGAGGCCGAGCATCTGCGCCACCACCGCGGTCGAGGCCACCTTCACCAGCACCACGTGGTCCAGGCCCACCTTGTTGAAGCTGTTCTCCAGCGCGATGCAGCCCTGGATCTCGTGGGCCTTGATCATGCCGCTCAGCACGTCGCGCACCGTGAGCGGCTCGCGCCCGGCGGCGACGTTGTTGCGCGAGAGCCAGTCGGCCACGGCGAGGATGCCGCCCAGGTTGTCCGAGGGATGTCCCCATTCGGCGGCGAGCCACGTGTCGTTGAAGTCCAGCCAGCGGATCATGGTGCCGATGTTGAAGGCCGCCTGCACCGGGTCGAGCTGGTAGTTGGTGCCCGGCACCTTCGCGCCGTTGGGCACCACGGTGCCCGGCACGATCGGCCCCATGAGCTTGGTACAGGCCGGGTACTCGAGCGCCTCGAAGCCGCAGCCCAGGGTGTCCATCAGGCAGTAGCGGGCGGTCTCGTAGGCCTCCTTCGAGGAGATCTTGTACCTGGTCACGTAGTCGACGATGTCGACGAGGACCTTGTCGGGGTCGGGGCGGACGTTGCTGATGTGGGCTGACATTACGCGCGGTTTCTTTTCGGGGAGTTGTCGGGGTTCACTTCTTCGGTGCGGCTGCCGGCGCGGCGAGCCGCGACGCAAGCGCCTCGCAGCTCGTCGCCAGGGCATTGCGGTTCTTGTCGGCGGCGAAGCGCGCGCGCTCCGAGTCCATCCGGGCGATGGCCCGGGCACGGGCATCCGCGTCGTCGTTGAACTTCGTCACCATTTCGCCGTTGCGGACCTTCCAGGCCTGGAAGGCGGTGCCGTGCTTGGCGTCCCAGCCCGGCACGTCGCTGGTGCAGAGCGACGCATCGGCGATCACCTGGCCGATCTGGCTCATGTTCATTTCGGCAGCCTTCGCCGCCTTGTCGCCGGCGGCCTTCAGCTCCGCCTCGCTCTTGGCCGCGACCGGGTCCGGCGCCCTGACGGTGGACTGCTTCTTCGCGTCCACGCAGGGCTCCTGCTGGTACTGCACCCGGCCGTTCGCCTGCACGCACTTGTAAAGCGTCTGCGCGGGCGTCGCAAAGGACGAAAGCAATAAGAGCGGTCCGCAGATGAACGCGGATAAACGCAAATGGTTCCTCGGGTCCTTTGGCATCGCCGATATCGCGCCAGCTTGCCATCGGCGTTTATCTGCATTTATCTGCGGACTCATTCGGCCTGCCTTTACGCGCGCTTGGCCAGGGGAACGAACGCCTGGTTCTCGGGGCCGGTGTAGTTCGCCGACGGGCGGATGATCTTGCCGTCGATGCGCTGCTCGATCACGTGCGCGCTCCAGCCGGAGGTGCGCGAGACCACGAAGAGCGGGGTGAACATCGCCGTGGGCACGCCCATCATGTGGTACGAGGTGGCGCTGTACCAGTCGAGGTTGGGGAACATCTTCTTCTCGCGCCACATGACTTCCTCGACGCGCGCCGAAATGTCGAAGAGCTTCATGTTCTTCGCGTCCTTTGACAGGCGCCGCGCGACTTCCTTGATGATCTGGTTGCGCGGGTCGGAGACCGTGTATACCGGGTGGCCGAAGCCGATGATCACCTGCTTCTCGCCGATGCGCCGCACGATGTCCTTCTCCGCCTCGTCCGGATTGTCGTAGCGGCCGATGGTGTCGAAGGCGAACTCGTTGGCGCCGCCGTGCTTCGGCCCCTTCAGCGCGCCGATGGCGCCGGTGATGGCCGAGTACATGTCCGAGCCGGTGCCGGCGATGACGCGCGCCGTGAAGGTGGACGCGTTGAACTCGTGCTCCGCGTAGAGGATGAGCGAGGTGTGCATCGCCTTCACCCACAGGTCGGAGGGCTTCTTGCCGTGCAGCAGGTGCAGGAAGTGCCCGCCGATGGAGTCGTCGTCGGTCTCCACCTCGATGCGCCGGCCCGAGTGCGAGAAGTGGTACCAGTAGAGCAGCATCGAGCCGAACGAGGCCATGAGGCGGTCGGCGATGTCGCGCGAGGGGGCGAGCTTGTGATCGTCCGCCTCGGGGAGCACCGAGCCCAGCGCCGAGCAGGCGGTGCGCAGCACGTCCATGGGGTGCGTGGAGGCGGGGATGGACTCGAGGATGTCCTGGACCGCCATGGGGATGCCGCGCATCGATTGCAGCTTGCGCTTGTACGCGGCGAGCTCGGC
Organism: Burkholderiales bacterium; assembly: GCA_035699685.1. Taxonomy (GTDB): domain Bacteria; phylum Pseudomonadota; class Gammaproteobacteria; order Burkholderiales; family SG8-39; genus SCGC-AG-212-J23. The sequence goes on from DASSPL010000516.1 coordinate 2,959, forward strand.
CACGTTGGGCAGCTTGCCGTGCACCAGCAGGTAGGCGATCTCCTCGAACTCCGCGGCCTCGGCGAAGTCGAGGATGTCGTAGCCGCGGTAGTGCAGGTCGTTGCCGGTGCGGCCGACGGTGCACAGGGCGGTGTTGCCGGCGGTCACGCCGGACAGGGCGACGGATTTCTTGGGCTTGGGCGCGACGGCGGCGGGTGCGGCATCGTTCATTGCGGTTTCTCCCTCACTTGGACTTCTGGAAGAGGGCGTCGAGCTTCTTCTCGAACTCGTGGTAGCCCAGGTATTGGTAGAGCTCCTCGCGGGTCTGCATGCGGTCGACGACCGCCTTCTGGCTGCCGTCGCGGCGAAGCGCGCCGTACACCTCGAGGGCGGCCTTGTTCATGGCGCGGAAGGCCGAAAGGGGGTAGAGCGCCATGTCCACGTCGGCGCGGCGAAGCTCCTCCACGGTGAAGAGCGGCGTCTTGCCGAACTCGGTGATGTTGGCGAGGATCGGCACCTTCACCGCCTTCTTGAAACGCGTGTACATGTCGAGGTCGGTGATCGCCTCGGGGAAGACGCCGTCGGCACCCGCCTCGACGCAGGC
>DASSPL010000517.1:0-4578 GCA_035699685.1 Burkholderiales bacterium
GTACGCGAGCACGTCTGCGCTGGTTGCGCCGGGCACCGCGGCGTTGGCGAAAATCGTATTGGTGGTCTGGTCGTAGGTGCCCTTCTGGTAGAGGAGATACGCGTAGCCCTGCGTGGTCGGATTCGCGCCGTAGCCCGCGGCCAGGCTGTCGCCTAGTGCGATGTAGCGCGTGTTGTTGGAGAACGTCCAGGGTTGCTCGGCATGCGCCGCGGTGCCAAGCAGCGCGAGGATGACGAAAGCCAAACGACGTGCGAGATTGCTGCCGCTCATGGTTCCTCCCTTGGGTTAGGCGTTGCCATTGTTCGCCTGAATCGGCGGTGCGTACATCCCGTTGAATGGCGAGGGTTCAAGGCACGAGCAGGGTGGCGCAGCGCTCGGGCTCCTTAGTTCACGTGATCGTAGCTCCGGGCTCGGAATCCGGTTTGTCGATTTGTCCTAAACGCAGCGCGCCCCGTCGACCTCGATGCACACGCCGCTCACCATGGCGGCCTCGTCTGACGCGAGGTAGAGGCAGGCGTTGGCTACGTCGAGCGGCGTCGAGAAGCGCCCGAGCGGGATGGTGGCCAGGAACTTCTTCTTCGCTTCCTCGCTGACCGCGCCGCCGGCGAACTCGGCCGAGAGTCCCGTCTCGGGGCTGAATACCGGGTTCACGCAGTTGACGCGGATCCTGTCCGGGCCGAACTCGCCGGCCATCGACTTGGACATGTTGATCACCGCGCCCTTCGAGCTGTTGTAGACGGTGAGGCCGGGGCGCGGGCGGATGCCGGCGGTGGAAGCGACGTTGACGAAGCATCCGCCGCCGCGCTTGCGGAACACCGGCACGGCGTGCATCGCGGACAGATAGATGCTCTTCACGTTCACCGCGTAGACCTTGTCGAACTCGGCCTCGGTGACCTCGAGGTAGGGCTTGTTGCGGTGGGTCCAGCCGGCGTTGTTGACCACGATCTCGAGCTTGTCGCCGGCCTCGCGCACGAGCTTCGCCCAGTCGGCGCCCTTAGTCACGTCGCCCTGCACGAAGCGCCCGCCGATGTCCTTCGCCACCTTCTCGCCCGCCGGGTTCACGTCGTTGACCACCACCTGCGCGCCTTCCTCGGCGAAGCGCCGCGCGATGCCCGCGCCGAAGCCGGAGCCCGCGCCCGTCACCAGTGCCACCTTGCCCTTGAGTCGCATCAGCCTTTCTCCTTTGCCTTTAAGGGCGGCTTCTAGCCCTTTTCTTTAAATGGACTGTGTTCGACCAGCTCGTTCACGTACTGGGCGACCCCGAGCGTCTCTCGCTCGAGAAAGTTCTCCACCGCCTTGGCGAACCGCGGATGCGCGAGCCAGTGCGCCGACAGCGCCTGCACCGGCATGAGCCCGCGGAACAGCTTGTGCTCGCCCTGCGCGCCGCCTTCGAATGCCTGCAATTTGCGCGAGATCGCGTAATCGATCGGCTGGTAGTAGCAGCATTCGAAGTGCAGCAGCGGCACATGGTGGACCGCGCCCCAGTAGCGGCCGTAGAGCGTCTCGTCGTCGCGGATCAGGAGCGACGCGGCGATGCGCTTGCCGCCCTGTTCGGCGAGCACCATCACCACGTGCTCCGGCGGCAGGCGCAGGAAGAACTCCAGGTTGAGGTACGGCGTCGAGCGATGCGCGGCGTACGTGCCGCGATAGCAGCGGTTGAAGAATTCCCAGTCCGCGCGGCTCAGCTCGATTCCTTCCATCACCCGTAGAACGACACCGGCCTCGCGCACCCGCCGGCGCTCCTGCCGGATGTTCTTGCGCCGTGCATGCGACATGCGCGCGAGGAAATCCTCGAAATCGCGGTAGGCGTCGTTCCGCCAGTGGAACTGCACCGTGCGCCGCATGAGGAAGCCGGCTTCCTCGAGCAGCGCGGCATCCTCGTCGCGGGCGAAGAGGATGTGCAGCGACGAGGTGTCCCTGGCGAGCTCCAGCGCCGCCCGGATCAGCGTGTTCTTTGTTTCGCGGGAGCGAGCCAGGATGCGGGCGCCCCGCACGGGCGTGAAGGGGATGGCGCCGATCACCTTGGGGTAGTAGTCGATGCCGTTGCGCTCGTGGGCGTCGGCCCACGCCCAGTCGAAGACGTATTCGCCGTAGGAGTGGCTCTTGGCGAAGAGCGGCATCGCGCCCTCCAGCCTGCCGGCGCGGGAGAGCAGGATGAACTGCGGTGCCCAGCCGGTCTTCGGCGACGCGCAGCCGGTCTCGATCAGGGCCGACAGGTACTCGTGGCGCACGAAGGGCTGCGGCCCGGCGAGTGCGTTCCACTCGTCGCGATCGACGCCGGCGAGCGAGTCGGCGATGCGGACGGCTTCCAAGTCGCTACGATACAATGCCCCGATACGAGGGAGACACCCATGAAGAAGATCGAGGCCATCGTCAAACCGTTCAAGCTCGACGAAGTGCGCGAGGCGCTCTCAGAGGTCGGCGTCACCGGCCTGACGGTCACCGAGGTCAAGGGCTTCGGCCGGCAGAAGGGCCACACCGAGCTCTACCGCGGCGCGGAGTACGTGGTCGATTTCCTGCCGAAGGTGAAGATCGAGGTGGTGGTGGCGAACGACCAGGTCGAGCGCGCGATCGACGCCATCGTCAAGTCGGCGCGCACCGGCAAGATCGGCGACGGCAAGATCTTCGTCACCGCCGTCGAGCACGTCGTGCGCATCCGCACCGGCGAGACCAACGAGGCTGCCGTTTAGGGTTTTCGTCTAGGTTTAGCTTTTCAGCAGCACCAGCACCGCGCCGGCGCCGCCCTGGGCGGCCGGCGCCTGGCTGAAGGCCAGCACTTCCTCCCGCAGCAGCCACTTCCGCAGCAGGTTCTTCAGCACCGGCTCGCGCTGCGGCGAGCCGAGGCCCTTGCCGTGGATGATGCGCACGCAGCGAATCTGGCGCTTCTTGCACGCCTTGAGGAATTCGGGGACCGAGACGGCCGCCACGTGGCGGTTCATGCCGTGCAGGTCGAGCTCGTCCTCCACCACCCAGTGGCCGCGGCGGAGCTTGCGCAGCACGTCGCGGCGCAGGCCGTCGGCGAGGTAGGAAAGCTCGGTGCCCGAGTCGAGGGCGTCGTCGAGCGAGAGCGGGCCCAGCGATTCGTCGAGCACCGCCCGCTCGTCCTGCATCCTCTGCTTCGGGATGGGGGCCGGCCGCGCGACGTGGACCACCCGGCGCGGCGGGGCGATCGGCTGCGCGTCGGCTACGGCCTTGCGGAACTCCTCGTCTTCATCAGCTGCCGAGGCCATCGAGGTATTTCTCCGCGTCGAGCGCCGCCATGCAGCCGGAGCCGGCGCTGGTGACCGCCTGCCGGTAGACGTGGTCCTGCACGTCGCCGGCGGCGAAGACCCCCTTCACGCTGGTGGCGGTGGCCATGCCTTCGGAGCCGCCGCGGGTGCGGATGTAGCCGTCGTGCATGTCGAGCTGGCCGGCGAAGATCTGCGTGTTCGGCGTGTGCCCGATGGCGACGAAGAAGCCCTTGGCCGCAATGTCTTTCTTTATCTGATTCTTCAAATTCGAGACGCGCACACCGGTGACCCCGCTCTGGTCGCCGAGCACCTCGTCGACCACCGAGTCCAGCACCAGCCCGACCTTGCCGTCGGCGACGCGCTTCATCAGCTTGTCCTGCATGATCTTCTCGGCCCGGAACTTGTCGCGCCGGTGCACGAGGTCGACCCGCCGGGCGATGTTGGAGAGGTAGAGCGCTTCCTCGACCGCGGTGTTGCCGCCGCCGACCACCACCACGTCCTGGTTCTTGTAGAAGAAGCCGTCGCAGGTGGCGCAGGCCGAGACGCCGCGCCCCATGAATTTCTGCTCCGAGGGCAGGCCGAGGTACTTGGCCGACGCCCCGGTGGCGATGATCAGCGCGTCGCAGGTGTAGGTCGCCATGTCGCCTTCGAGGACGAACGGGCGCTCGCCGAGCCTGGCCACCTGGATGTGATCGTGAACTATTTCCGTATCGAAGCGCTCGGCGTGGCGGCGGAAGCGCTCCATCAGGTCGGGACCCTGCACGCCGTCGGCGTCGGCCGGCCAGTTGTCCACGTCGGTGGTGGTCGTCAGCTGGCCGCCCTGGACGATGCCGGCGACCAGCACCGGCTTGAGGTTGGCGCGCGCGGCGTAGACGGCGGCGGTATACCCGGCGGGACCGGAGCCGAGGATCAGGAGGCGGGAGTGGCGCGTGGGACGAGTGGCCATATATGGGTTGAGATGCGGCGGAAAATTATACGGCCCGGTTCTGCTAACATAGATTTGCACTTTTAAGGGGGCGTTTTACCTATGGCGACGACGGTCTCGCCCGCGGTACTGAAAGCGGTGCCGCTCTTCTCGAGCCTTGCCGAAGAGCAGCTGCGCATGCTGACCACGATGGTCTCGCGCCGCAGCGCCTCGCGCGGCACCACCATCATGGCCGGCGGCGACGCCACCGACTCGCTCTACATCGTGCTGTCGGGCCGCCTCAAGGTGATGATGAGCGACTCCGACGGCAAGGAAGTGATCCTCACCATCCTCGGCCCGGGCGAGTTCTTCGGCGAGATGGGCCTGATCGACGACGAGCCGCGCTCGGCGAGCGTGGTCTCCATCGAGCCGTGCGAGCTGCTC